>JAJXSV010000064.1 GCA_021784375.1 Actinomycetes bacterium
AGCGAGCACAATCCGGACCACATCGTCCTTGAACTCTTGCGGATACGCCCTCGGCATCTCGGGCTCCTTCCAGCAGGGCCGCAGCCCCACATGTTAGGAGTCAACCGAACTCGGGTCAGTCCCGTCGACTACTACAACACCCGCCGGCCCCACCGCTCACTGAGCGGACGCACCCCCGCCGACGCCTACACGGCACGCGCCAAAGCCAGCCCCGACCACAACCGGCAAGGCCACTTCCGCATCCGCGACGACAAGGTCTATGGCAACGGCACCGTCAGCCTGCGCCGCGGCGGCAAACTCCACCACATCGTCATCGGCACCGACCACGCCGGAACCCACATCCGCATGCTCATCCACGACCTGCACGTCATCATCATCGACCGCCACAGCAGCGAAATCCTCCGCGAACTCGACATCAACCCCGACCGCGACAGCCAACCCCTCGGCCTCAAACCCGGCCCCAGGAAGGGCAGCCCCCGACGCGGCGGCATGCCCAAGGGCTACCACTACGACAAGCCCCGAAATATAAGCAAGTCCCGGGACATCCGATAAGGACGTCCCGGGACTTCACAACGTGGTCGATACAGGACTCGAACCTGTGGCCTCTTCCATGTCAAGGAAGCGCGCTAACCAACTGCGCCAATCGACCTCTTGAGTTGTCGTACGAGGTGGAAACGGGATTTGAACCCGTGTAGAGGGATTTGCAGTCCCTTGCCTCGCCTCTCGGCCATTCCACCGGGCCAGCCCCCATGGGAGCCACCGAGCGGACGACGGGACTCGAACCCGCGACCCTAACCTTGGCAAGGTTATGCGCTACCAACTGCGCTACGTCCGCGAAGCCGCACCGGAGAGCGACGACGAGGCGGGACACTACCCGAAGTCCGAGTGACGAGCCAAACCGGCCTCACGGCGCGTGGTGCGGGATCGGCGTCCGCACGCGAACCGACGAGGCGAGCGCCCCCGCCTATCGTGTGCGCATGCGAGAGGGCTCGGCGGTATGGCGGGGATTCGAGTACCGCGAACCGGTCGCGGTGCGACACGACTGGGACATCGACGACTCCCTGCACTGGTTCCTCGCCTCCAGCTTCGAGGGTGAGCAGACCGCAGTCGGCTTCGCCACGAGGAGCGTCATCCGCGCCGACGCGTCGGTGTGGCGGGGCGTGCCGCGGGCGGCTTGGACCTCGTCGATGGACCAGGAGGCCTACGAGTCCGCGGTGCGGCAGACCAGGGAGCGCATCGCGGCCGGTGACGTGTACCAGGCGAACATCTGCCGGCTGCTCACGGCGCCGTTGGCCATCGACGCCGACCTACGCGGCCTGTGGCGGCTCCTGGAGGCCCAGCACGGCGCTCCCTATTCCGGCTTCGTCGACATCCCGCCCGGTGCCTTGCCGGAGCTTCCTGAGGGCCTCGGCATCGTGAGCTCGTCGCCGGAGCTCTTCCTGCAGCGAGCCGGCCGCACACTGCTCACGGCGCCGATCAAGGGCACGGCCCCGACGGAGGCGGAGATGCTGCCGAAGGATCGCGCGGAGAACCTGATGATCGTCGACCTCATGCGCAACGACCTCGCGAGCATCTGCCTGGCCGGCAGTGTCACCGTTCCGAAGCTCTTCGCACTGGAGGCGCACCCCGGTCTCGTGCACCTCGTCTCCTACGTGCAGGGACGGGTTGCGGACGGATTCCGCTGGAGCGACGTCGAAGCGCACCTGCTGCCGCCGGGATCGGTCTCGGGCGCGCCGAAGTCCTCCGCGCTGCGGATCATCAGCGCACTGGAACCGGTGGAACGCGGCCACTACTGCGGCGCCTTCGGCCTGGCGCACGGCGAGGACGCGGAGCTGGCAGTGGGCATCCGGAGCTTCTTCCGCGTCGGGGCGACGTTGCGTTTCGGCACCGGAGCGGGGATCACCTGGGGAAGTGACCCCACCGGTGAGTGGCGGGAGACTGAGCTGAAGGCGTCGCGGTTGCTTGCCGTGGCTGCGGAGACATGGGGTGCGGGATGAGGGCCTGGATCGGGACCGGCGCGAACGGCGAGCTCGTCGACGTCGGAGAGGCCCGGGTGTCGGCGTTCGACCATGGGTTCACCGTCGGAGACGGGATCTTCGAGACCATGAAGTTGCAGGCCGGGCGCATCTTCCTGTGGCCGTGGCACCTGGAGCGTTTGCACGCATCCGCCGCGGCCATGGAACTCGCACTGCCTGACGACGACGTGCTCGATGCGGTCGTGCGCTCGGTGGCGGCGGTGAACGTCGGGGACCTGCCCGCGCTCGCCCGACTGCGCCTGACGATCTCCGCTGGGCTGGGGCCGCTGGGGAGCGCTCGTGACGCGGTGGGGCCCACCGTGACCTGTGCGGCCTCACCGATGCAGCTCCGGGAGGGTGCGGCCGCTGTGCACGTCGCCACCTGGCCCCGCAACGAGCGCAGCCCGCTCGCCGGGGTGAAATCCACCTCATACGCGGAGAACGTGCTGGCGCTGGCCCATGCCACCCGGCTCGGCGCGGCGGAGGCCCTCTTCTTCAATACGCGGGATGAGCTCTGCGAGGGGACAGGCTCCAACGTGTTCATCGTGCGGGACGGTCGAGCGTTGACGCCGCCGAGATCCGCTGGGCTGCTGGCCGGAGTAACCCGGCGCTTCGTGCTCGGTGTGAGTGGTGCGGGGATCGCCGTCGAGGAGGCGCCGATCGCCAGGAGCACCTTCGAGGGCGCCGACGAGGTCTTCCTGACGTCCACCTTCCAGGACGTGCGCGCGGTGCTGCGGGTGGACGAGCGGGAGCAGCGGACCGGGCCGGTCACCGCCGAACTGCAGCGGCGTTTCCGGGTCGCGGCGGACGCGGAATGGTGCTGGAGTTGATTGGCGCTGGCGAGGCCATCGTCGGTATGGTTCGCCGAGTCGGGCGATTGGCTCAGTGGTAGAGCAC
Source organism: Actinomycetes bacterium (assembly GCA_021784375.1). The sequence goes on from JAJXSV010000064.1 coordinate 2,913, forward strand.
TCGCTTCACACGCGAGGGGTCACTGGTTCGAACCCAGTATCGCCCACCGACACGGCCGCCCCCGAGGCGGCCGTCCTTGTCTCCATGGAACGGGTATGCGGTGTTCCCATCACGAACGTCCGGGCTGCTCCGGCTCGCGTTGACCGTTGCCCTCCTGGCGACGGGGATGGCCTCTGCCGTCGCCCAGCCGCAGGCGAGCCCATCCCCTCCTGTGCAACACCAGCCGCCCGTGATGTTCAGCTGGCGTGTGGTTGCCCCGCACCTGCAGTTGGCCACCGCGCACCACGGTGACATCTCCATGCTCTGGATGGATCCGGCGTTCCTGCGCTTCCGTTTCATCCCCGGGTTCACGTGGCCGGAGCACAGCCCACGCACCGCGGCGGACCACGATCCCAGGACCTGGGTGGGCAGCATGATCGCGGCCTTCAATGGCGCCTACAAGCTCTCGGACCGGGCCGGCGGCTACTACTACCTGGGCCGGACGGTCGCACCGCTTCGAGCGGGTCTGGCGTCGATGGTCTTCTCCAAGGACGGCACCCTGAAGGTCGGCGTGTGGGGTCGTGACGTGCAGATGTCCCCGGATGTGCTGGCGGTGCGGCAGAACCTGAAGCCGATCGTCCTCGACGGGATCGCGCAGACCAGGCGCACCGACACCATCCGCACCTGGGGCCGCACGATCACCACCAACCCCTTCACCAACCGATCCGCGCTCGCGCAGTTGGCGGACGGGACCCTGGTGTTCCTGTTCGTGCATGCTGCCGACTCCGCGATGTTGGCGAAGGACCTGGTGGCCGTAGGCGCCCGCGTCGCAATCGTCCTCGACATGAACGGCCTCTGGCCCACGGGGTACCTCTACTCGCACCACGGCAAGACCATCAGGGGCACGAAGATCAACGCCAACATCGTGCGCTCCCCGAAGATCTACTTCGACACGCTGAACAAGGACTTCGTGGTCGTGCAGTCGCCGGATCTCCTGGTCCGCGCCAGTGCCCGGGCCGGGGCCAGCGCTTCGACGCCTGCCGGCCAGGGCTGAGGCGGCCCGGCGGCGCCGACAACGGCCGCCGGGACATGAAAGGATGCCGTCCATGAGCGAATTCATGGTGACGGTCAGGCGGGGCGAACTCTCCGAGCAGGTTGCTGCGACTTCGACGACGACCGCCGGCGACCTCGTGGGCGACGGAAAGACGGTGGTGGTCGCCCGGGTCAATGGGGCCCTCAGGGACCTGACCACCACGGTCCACACGGGCGACGTCATCGAGCCCGTGGTGGTGACGAGCGACGAGGGCCTGGCGGTGCTCCGGCACTCCACGACCCACCTCATGGCGCAGGCCATCCAGGACATCAATCCGCAGGCCCGTCTCGGCATCGGCCCGCCGATCAAGGACGGGTTCTACTACGACTTCGACGTGGAGCGGCCATTCACACCTGACGACCTCGCCGCCATCGAGAAGCGCATGGGCGAGATCCTGAAGCAGGGCCAGCGCTTCCAACGTCGCGTGGTGACCGAGGCCGAAGCGCGTGAGGAGTTGAAGGACGAGCCCTACAAGCTCGAACTCATCGGCCTCAAGGGCGGCAACGTCGATGCGGATGTCATGGAGGTGGGGGGAGCAGAGCTCACCATCTACGACAACATCGATGGGCGCACCGGTGACGTTGTGTGGGGTGACCTGTGCCGCGGGCCCCACGTGCCCAACACACGCTTCATCAATGCGAACGCCATCAAGCTCATGCGCAGCGCGGCCGCCTATTGGCGCGGCAGCGAGAAGAACCCGATGCTGCAGCGCGTGTACGGAACCGCCTGGGCGTCCAAGGACGACCTCAAGCACTACCTGACGATGCTCGAGGAGGCCGAGCGCCGCGATCACCGTCGTCTCGGCGCGGAACTCGACCTTTTCTCGTTCCCTGATGAACTCGGTTCCGGGCTCGCCGTCTTCCACCCCAAGGGCGGCATCATCAGACGCACGATGGAGGACTACTCGCGCGTGCGACACGAGCAGGCCGGCTACGAGTTCGTGTACACACCGCACATCACGAAGGCCAACCTCTTCGAGGCCTCGGGCCACCTCGGCTTCTACAAGGACGCCATGTTCCCGCCCATGCGCCTCGACGAGGAGCGGGATGCGGATGGCAACATCAAGCGCCAGGGAGTCGACTACTACCTGAAGCCGATGAACTGCCCGTACCACAACCTGATCTTCCGCTCCCGTGGTCGCTCCTATCGGGAATTGCCGTTGCGGCTGTTCGAGTTCGGCTCCGTCTACCGTTACGAGAAGTCCGGCGTGGTGCACGGGCTCACCCGTGTGCGCGGCATGACGCAGGACGATGCGCACATCTACTGCACCCGTGACCAGATGCAGGGTGAGCTCAAGAACCTCCTCGGCTTCGTGCTGGACCTGCTTCGCGACTACGGTCTGGACGACTTCTACCTCGAGCTCTCGACGCGCAACGAGGAGAAGTTCGTGGGCTCCGATGAGGACTGGGCCGAGGCCACGGCTGCGCTTGAGGAAGCCGCACTTGCGTCCGGTCTGAACCTGGTCCCTGATCCGGGTGGCGCAGCCTTCTACGGTCCCAAGATCTCCGTGCAGGCCCGCGATGCCATCGGTCGCACCTGGCAGATGTCCACCATCCAGGTGGACTTCCAGATGCCGCAGCGCATGGAGCTCGAGTACACGGCGGCCGACGGCTCGCACCAGCAGCCGATCATGATCCACCGCGCGCTCTTCGGCTCCGTGGAACGGTTCTTCGGCGTGCTCCTGGAGCACTACGCGGGGGCGCTCCCGGCCTGGCTTTCGCCGGTGCAGGTGGTCGGCATCCCGATCACGTCCGAGCACGTCGAGTACCTTGCGCGCGTGGCCGAGCGGTTGCAAGCGCTCGGTATCCGTGCCGAGGTCGATGCCTCAGACGATCGCATGCAGAAGAAGATCCGCAATGCGCAGGCACACAAGGTCCCCTACATGCTCATCGCTGGTGATGACGACATCGCCAAGGGCGCCGTCTCCTTCCGCTACCGCAATGGCGAGCAGCGCAATGGAGTGCCCATCCCGGAGGCGATCGACGAGATCGTGACGGCGGTGCGAGAACGGCGATGACCAGTCGGTTCGAGCATCTGTGGAGTCCGCACCGCATGGTGTACCTCCGCGGCGAGGGACGCCCGGCGTCCGACGACGCCATGGATTGCCCGTTCTGCGCTGCACCCAAGCTGGATGACGAGTCCGGCCTGATCGTCCATCGCGGCGAGCATGCGTACGTCGTCATGAACCTGTACCCGTACAACTCCGGTCATGTGCTCGTGTGCCCATACCGGCATGTCGCCGACTACACCGAACTCATGGACGGTGAACGTGACGAGATCGCGCAGCAGACCCAGGAGGCGATGCGGGTGATCCGCCAGGTCAGCGGTGCGCACGGCTTCAACATCGGCATGAACCAGGGCGGTATCGCAGGTGCGGGGATAGCGGCGCACCTGCATCAGCACCTGGTGCCGCGCTGGGGTGGCGACACCAACTTCATGCCGGTGATCGGGCAGACGAAGGTCATGCCGCAGTTGCTCGAGGAGACCCGTCGCCTCTTCGCGGAGGCCTGGCCCAGTGCTTGACAACCAGCGGGCTCGCGCGGTGGTGGCCCACATCATCGACCCCCCGGCACGGGCATTGGTGGCCATGGGCTTGTCCGCCTCAGCAGTCACCATCATCAGCAGCATCGGCTCGATCCTCGTGTCCGGCCTCCTCATCTCCCAGGGCCGATTCGTCCTCGCGTTCGTGCTCACCATGCCGCTGCTCGCCGGCGACCTCCTCGACGGGACCATGGCGCGCATGACGGGCACCACCGGTCCTTGGGGCTCGTTCCTGGATTCGACGACGGACCGCATCACGGATGGCGCCATGTTCGCCGCCTTCGTGTGGTGGGCGGCGCGGGAGAGCGACGCACTCGCGGTGGCCGCCTTCGTGGCGCTCATCGCCGGTTTCGTGACGTCCTACGCACGGGCCAAGGCGGAGTCGATCGGCGTGCAGTGCAACATCGGCATCGCCGAGCGGGCCGAACGCGTGCTCGGGGTGATGGGCGCGGCCCTCCTGCAGGGGTTGGGTGTGCCCTACGTGCTGCCCGCGATGCTCTGGGTGCTTGCCGCGCTGTCGTCGTTCACGGTCTGGCAGCGCATGAACCTCGTGCACAAGGCGCTGCGGTGAACGCCAGGGAGCGCCTGACCGTCTGGGCGTTCCGGACCGCAGCCTGGCTGATGCCACGCGTACCGGAGCTCATCAGCGGGGCCGTGTTCGACCTGATCGCGGATGCCAGCTGGTTGCGCAACGGTCGCGGCGTGCAGCGCCTGCAGGGCAATCTCGCGCGTGTCGTCGGCCGTCCGCTCGACGACGAGGGCGTGCGCTCGCTTACCCGACGGGGCATGCGCAGTTACCTGCGCTATTGGCGGGACCTCTTCAGGATCGCCTCCTGGTCCGTCGACGACGTGGACCGCCGACTGCAGGTGATCGGCCGCGAGCACCTGGAGGAGGCGCTTGCGCAGGGTAGGGGAGTGGTCGCCGCCGGCCCACACGCAGGCAATTGGGACCTGGCAGGTGCGTGGGCGGGCCTGCACTTCGGGCATCTGACGTCTGTGGCGGAGGCCCTCGAACCGGTCGAGCTGTTCCGATGGTTCACGGAGACGCGCGCCCTGCTCGGGATGGAGATCCTGCCCCATCGAGGCGGCGATCGACCGTTGCTTCGGGTCCTCCTCGAGCGGTTGCGCGCTGGTGGGATCGTGGCCCTCGTGAGCGACCGCGACCTGACCCAGCGAGGCATCCCCGTGCAGTTCTTCGGAGCCGAGGCACGCATGGCTGGAGGGCCGGCGGCCCTTGCGCTGCAGACCGGGGCTGCGCTCATCCCGGTCATGCTGTACCACGACGGCGATCGCGCCGTCTGCGTGCTGCACGCGCCCCTGGTCATTGACGCCACCGACGACGTCGCCTCGGTGACCCAGCGCCTGGCCACGCGCTTCGAGCAGGACATCGCTGCCCATCCGGCCGATTGGCACATGCTGCAGCGGGTGTGGCCCGACTTGGATGTCGCCCGATGAAGATCGGTCTCGTGTGTCCGTACGACTGGGATGCGCCCGGCGGCGTGCAGGTGCATGTGCTCGACCAGGCGAGGCACTTCATGGCCTTGGGCCACGATGTACGGGTACTGGCCCCCAGCGAGCAGGACAGCGGTCACCCGGAGTGGTTCACGAGCGGCGGTGCCTCCCGGGCTGTCCCCTACAACGGCTCCGTGGCCCGGCTGGCCTTCGGGCTGGGGCCCACCAAGCGGGTTCGGCAATGGATCCGCGAACACGAGTTCGATGTGCTCCACGTACACGAGCCATTGACGCCGAGCCTGTCGCTCCTCGCCGTCTGGTCGGCAACCGGCCCCATCGTCGGAACCTTCCACTCCTCAATGGAGCGCTCGCGCGTGCTCGCAGCAGGCAACGCCATGGCGCAGACCGTGCTCGAGAAGCTGCGTGGTCGGATCGCGGTGAGCGACGCTGCCCGGCGCACCTTCGTCGAGCATGTGGGCGGAAACTTCGTGGTCATCCCCAACGGTGTCTCGGTGGAGGCCTTCGCCGGCAGCAATGCCCTGCCCGGCCACCCGAAGCCGCATTCGCTGTTGTTCCTGGGGCGCATGAACGAGTCCCGCAAGGGCCTCCACGTCCTCATGGAGGCCCTGCCCGCGGTGGCCCGGGAGGTGCCCGATGTGACGCTCCTGGTGGCCGGTCCAGGCGATCCCGTGCTCGCCATGGGGAAGCTGCCGGCGGAGCATGCACACCGCGTGGAGTTCCTGGGCTTCGTGGAGTCGGAGACCAAGGCCGCGACCCTGCGCTCGGCCTCGGTCTACGTGGCGCCCAACACGGGCGGTGAGTCCTTCGGGATCATCCTGACCGAGGCCATGGCGGCCGGGGTGCCGATCGTCGCCTCGGATCTGCCGCCGTTCGCAGCGGTGCTGGACCACTCCGCCGGAGCCCTGTTCCGCAACGAGGACCCGGAGGACCTGGCGCGGGTCCTGATCGAGGTGCTGCAGAACGAACCGGTGCGAAGCGCGCTCGTCCGCAAGGGCTTCGAGCGTGTGCAGGTGTTCGACTGGAAGCGCGTCTCGCAGGACATCCTGGACGTGTACGCATCCGTGATGTCCGGTGACGTCGGCGGCGTGCATGAGGACCTGCGCGGCCAGATCGTCGGGCGGTTCGCAAGGTTGCTGGAGCAGTGATGCACTCCCTGGACGCCTTCGATGTCGCGCGCCTGGCTCTGATGGCGCTGGTCCTGCTGCTGATCGGCCTCTACTTCGCCATGACCGCTGGGCGCCTGGATCGCCTCCACATCCGCTATGACGCGGCCATCACCTCACTCGACCTCCAGTTCGCCCAGCGTGCGGAGACCATCGCCGAGATGGTGGCGGAGGGCTTCATCGACCCGGTGTCGGCGCAGTTGCTCGGTCGTGCGCTGGCGGCACGGCGCTTCGCCCAACCGGGGAACCTCACGGCGGAGAGCGAGCTTTCCGCCCTCCTGCGGGAGGTGGTGGATGCGCACGAGGGCGTCGTCGCACCGGCCGACCTGCAACAGGAGCTGCGATCCGCCTGCAACCGCGTCGAGTTCGCGTATCGTTTCCTGAACGAAGCGGCGGAGACGACGCTCGCTATGCGAAACCGGCCCTGGATCAAGCGCTTGGGGTTGGCGGGCCACACCGCGTTCCCGAGCCCCATCCGCTGCGACGTGCGCGCACCGGAGTTCGCGCCCTGACGACGGTTCAGGAACGGTGCTCCCTCCGAAGTACGATGTGCCGATACGCACAACGCAGGAGCGCAGCATGGAAACCACCCCCACCGTCGGCACGGCACGCGTCAAGCGCGGCATGGCCGAGATGCTCAAGGGCGGCGTCATCATGGACGTCGTCACCCCGGAGCAGGCGAAGATCGCCGAGGATGCGGGAGCGGTCGCTGTCATGGCGCTCGAGCGCGTACCTGCGGACATCCGCGCCCAAGGTGGCGTGGCCCGCATGTCCGACCCGGACATGATCGACGGCATCATCGCCGCGGTGTCCATCCCGGTGATGGCCAAGGCGCGCATCGGCCACTTCGCCGAGGCCCAGGTGCTGGAGTTCCTCGGCGTCGACTACATCGATGAGTCCGAGGTGCTCACGCCCGCCGACTACGCGAACCACATCGACAAGTGGCCGTTCACCGTGCCCTTCGTGTGCGGGGCCACCAACCTCGGCGAAGCCCTCCGGCGCATCACCGAAGGCGCGGCCATGATCCGCTCGAAGGGTGAGGCGGGGACGGGCGACGTGTCCAATGCCGTCACCCACATGCGCGCGATCGGCGCAGAACTCCGACGCCTGCACTCGATGCGCGAGGACGAGCTGTACGTCGCCGCCAAGGAGCTCCAGGCACCCTACGAGCTGGTCCGCGAGGTGGCCGCCAACGGGAAACTGCCGGTGGTGCTCTTCACCGCCGGTGGCATCGCCACGCCCGCCGATGCCGCCATGATGATGCAGTTGGGCGCCGAGGGCGTCTTCGTCGGGTCAGGCATCTTCAACGTCCGTCCCGGCGAACCGGCCAAGCCGGCCGACGCCGCGGCCCGTGCGGCGGCGATCGTCAAGGCCACG
>JAJXSV010000065.1 GCA_021784375.1 Actinomycetes bacterium
CAGCCAAGCTGGCCCCAAGGGCCCCTGCGTCCGCCCCTTCTTACAGGACCTTCCGGTACGCCTCCGCCCGCTCGGCCTCCATCGCCGGCCGCAACCACTCGCTGATCATCACCTCCGACCAGGTGACGCTCACCTGCGACATGGCCGACTGCCTGACGCCCGGGGCCGCCGTCCAGGTGCGGGTGGACACCACGGTGCGCCTGAGCGCCGCCCCCTTCGTGCGCAGCATCCCCCTGCACGCCACGCAGCGCGTCGTCATCGACCCCTTCCGCCAGGCGCCGGCATGACGCGGGATGAGGGCTCGGTGCTCATCTACGCCCTGGGTGGAGTGCTGCTGGTCCTGGCGGTGGTGCTGGTGCTCGCCGACACCTCATCGCTCTTCATGCGGAGGGCCGCACTGCTCACGGTGGCCGACGGAGCCGCCGTGGCAGCGGCGAACGCCGTCGACCTGCCCGCGATCTACGAGACGGGGGTGACGGACGTGCTGGCACTGGACCCCGACCAGGCGCGGTCCCTGGCCCAGGCCAGCGTCGATGCCGTGGACGACGCCCGGCTCGCCGATGTCCGCCTCGACTCCGTCGAGGTCACGCAGGACGGGGTGACCGTGCTGGTGTCCGCCGCGGTGCCGGCGCCGCTCTCCGGCATCACGGGCTCGCGGGCAGTGCGGATCCGCGCCCGCGCGTCGGCGGCCCTGCCCACGCGCGCCTGAACGGCGGCGAGGGCGACGGAGCCGCCCCCGTAGAATCCCCACATCATGGCTGACGTGCGCGAAACCTGGACCGAGGTCGACGCGACCCTCCGCAACATCGAGCGCGTGCTGGACCTGCCGAGGATGCGGGCGGACATCGCCGCCCTGGGGGAGCAGGCAGCGGCACCCGACCTGTGGAACGACCAGGCGCATGCCCAGAAGGTGACCTCCCGCCTGTCCTACCTGCAGGCGGAGCTCAACCGCATCACCACGCTGCGCCGTCGCGTCGACGACGTGCCGATCCTGCTCGAGCTCGGCGAGGCCGAGGGCGACGCCGACTCCCTCGCGGAGGCGGGCCGGGAGATCGACGAACTCCAGCACCTGGTGTCCGAACTCGAGGTTCGCACACTGCTCAGCGGCGAGTACGACGCCCGTGAGGCCGTCATCACCGTCCAGGCCGGCGCTGGCGGCGTGGACGCGGCCGACTGGACGGAGATGCTGCTGCGCATGTACCTGCGCTACTGCGAGCGCCACGGCTGGTCCACCGAGGTGTACGACGTGTCGTACGCAGAGGAGGCGGGCATCAAGTCCGCGGAATTCGCGGTGCACGCGCCCTACGCGTTCGGCACCCTGTCCGTGGAGGCGGGCACGCACCGGCTCGTGCGCATCTCGCCCTTCGACAACCAGGGCCGTCGCCAGACCTCCTTCGCCCGGGTCGACGTCATCCCGGCGCTCGACGAGGCGGATTCCGTCGACATCCCCGACGACGACATCCGGGTCGACGTCTACCGTTCCTCCGGCCCCGGCGGCCAGGGCGTCAACACCACGGACTCCGCCGTGCGCATCACCCACCTGCCCACCGGCATCGTGGTGTCCTGCCAGAACGAGCGCTCGCAGATCCAGAACCGGGCCACCGCCATGGTCGTGCTCCAGGCCAAGCTGCTCGACCTCGCCCGCAAGGAGCGACAGGCCAAGCTGGACGCCATCAAGGGGGATTCGGCGGGCTCCTGGGGCACGCAGATGCGCAACTACGTGCTGCACCCGTACCAGATGGTGAAGGACTCACGCACCGAGGTGGAGACGGGCAACACCGGCGCCGTCCTCGATGGCGAGATCGACGAGTTCATCGAGGCCGCCATCCGCTGGCGCAAACAGCAACAGCTCGCGTCCTGACGCCCGCATCCCTCGACGTCGGCTCCACCAGCGTTCCTCCCGCGACACGCCCGGTTGCGTCGTCCAGGGAACCGTAGGCGGCCCCTGGGCGAGGCGGGCGGACGACGGCGCACCCGCATTTTGTGTGATTCCGGTCAAGATCTGCGCAGGGCGAGCGCATCAGGGCGCGCCTAGGCGGTGGGCTGCCGCGCGGTTCCGTAGACTCGCCGCCGTTGGTTCCCCCCCACGGAGAGACTTCCCGCGTGATTCGATTCGAGAATGTGACGAAGGTGCACAAGGGCCAGCAGCGGCCGGCCTTGCGCGACATCTCCGTCGACATCGAAAAGGGCGAATTCGTCTTCCTGGTGGGCGCGTCCGGCTCCGGTAAGTCGACATTCCTGCGGCTCACGCTGCGCGAGGAGCGCCCCACGTCGGGACTCGTCTACGTCGCTGGCAAGGACCTCACGAAGCTCGCCGGCTGGAAGGTCCCCATCCTGCGGCGCCAGATCGGCACCGTGTTCCAGGACTTCCGACTGCTCCCGAACCGCACGGTGGCGGGCAACGTCGCCTTCGCGCTCGAGGTGATCGGCAAGCCGGCCGCGGAGATCGCGAGCGTCGTCCCCAACGTCCTCGAACTCGTGGGGCTGGAGGGCAAGGAGGATCGCCTCCCCGACCAGCTCTCCGGCGGTGAGCAGCAGCGCGTGGCCATCGCCCGCGCCTTCGTCAACCGCCCGCAGATCCTGCTCGCCGACGAGCCCACGGGAAACCTCGACCCCGAGACCTCCATCGGCATCATGAAGCTGCTGGACCGCATCAATCGCATCGGCACCACCGTGGTGATGGCGACGCATGACGCGGCCATCGTCGACCAGATGCGCAAGCGCGTGATCGAGCTCGACTCCGGACGCCTGGTGCGCGATCAGTCGCGCGGTGTCTACGGGGGAGCGGTCTGATGCGCACCGGGTTCATCTTCGCCGAGGTCCGCAACGGCCTCCGCCGCAACCTCACCATGACGCTCGCCGTGGTGGTGACCGTCGGTGTCTCGCTGTCCCTGTTCGGCGCCGCCCTGCTCGTGCGTGCGCAGGTCGGGCAGATGAAGGACTACTGGTACGACCGCGTGCAGGTGTCGATCTTCCTGTGTGGCGCCGTGAGCGAGGCGCCGTCCTGCGCGGGTGGCGTCGTCACCGATGCCCAGAAGCAGCAGATCCTCACCGACCTCGACGCCTTGAAGCCGCTCGTGCAGGCCGTCTACTACGAGTCGCAGTCGCAGGCCCTCGCGCGCTTCAAGGAGCAGTTCAAGGGCTCGCCGCTCGCTGCCAACGCCACTGTCGACCAGATGCCCGAGTCCTACCGGGTGAAGCTCAAGGACCCCACGAAGTTCGCCGTCATCGCCTCGGCGTTCGCCGGCCGTCCCGGTATCGAGGATGTCCAGGACCAACGCCAGTCCCTGGATCGCCTCTTCAAGGCCCTCGGTGGCCTGCAGGCCATGGGCCTGGCCATCGCCCTCGCCATGCTCTTCGTGACGGTGCTGCTGATCTCGAACACCATGCGCGTGGCCTCCTTCTCGCGTCGCCGTGAGACCTCGATCATGCGTCTGGTCGGGGCATCCAACACCGCCATCCGCCTGCCCTTCGTGCTGGAAGCAGCGGCGTCAGCGGTCGGCGGCGGCCTCATCGCCGCCCTGGGACTGGTGGCGGTGAAGATCTTCCTCATCGACCACACGCTGGCCACCACCTTCCAGTTCACCACCTTCATCGGATGGGGTGTCGTCCTCTGGACCATCCCGGTCGTCATCGGCATCGGTGTCCTGTTGGCAGTGATCGCTGCCTCGCTGACCCTCCGCCGCTACCTCCGGGTCTGAGCTTGCGTCGCCGCGTCGTCACTGCAGGAGTGCTCGTATGGGCGCTCCTCGCGCCGACCCAGATTGCCTTCGGGGCCAGCGCAAGCAGCAACATCAACTCGCTGAACACGCAGCTGCAGGCCGTCGGTGAGGACCTCGACAATGCCAACGTCGCCGTCAAGAAGGCGATGAACGACTACACGCGTGCGCAGGCGGCGCTGAACCGAGCCTCCGCGGCGCTCAAGGCAGCCAACGGGGTGGCCGCCGTCGCGAATGCCGCCGACCAACGGGCCACCGCGGAACTCGGTGCCGCGCAGGCGCGCACGGACGCAGCGGCGCGCAAGTTGGCCACCACCGAGCAGAAGCTCAACGGCGAGCACCGCCTGGTCGCCCAGCTCATCAATCAGGTGTACCGCAGCGGCCCGCTGTCGCAGTTCGATGCCCTGCTGAGCGCACAGTCTCCGCAGGACCTCACCGAGCGCCTGCAGATCCTGCAGTCGTGGACGCGCAGCAAGGCCGCCACCATCGGCGACCTCACCATCATCAAGACCCAGGTCTCGCAGCAGAAGGCGGTACTGCAGCAACTCGAGGCGGAGCTGACGATCAAGAAGGACGCGGTGCACGCCAGTGCGCTCGTCGCCCAGGACGCGGCCGCCAAGGCCAAGGACGCCCAGACCGCCTTCGACGCCGCGGCACTCGTCCGCGCGAAGGCGCTGAAGATCGCGCAGTCGCACCGCAATGACGTGAAGAAGCGCTACGACGAGATGGCCGCCGAACTGGTGCGCCTGAAGGCGGAGGCGCGGGCCGGCTCCAAGTTGGGCGCGGGCCTGAAGTTCACGGGCGAGCTCATCTGGCCCGTCCCCGGTGGCCAGATCACGCAGGGCCCCGGTCCGCGTCGGCACCCCGTCTACGGCTACCGCTCCTGCCACACCGGCGTGGACATCGGCGCCGCCAACGGCACGCCCATCCATGCGGCGGCGTCCGGCATCGTGGTGTCCGTGCTGAACGGCGGCCCTTACGGACTGCACACGCTGGTCGCCCACGGCAGCGGCATGACGACGCTGTACGCGCACCAGAGCGTGGCCAAGGTGCGGCCGGGCGAGCACGTGGACGCCAACCAGGTGATCGGCCTCGTCGGCCACACCGGCTGGGCCACCGGACCTCACCTGCACTTCGAGGTGCGCATCGACGGCAACGCCTACAACCCGCTGGGCTGGTTCGGTGGCAGGAAGTTCCCGATCTCCTCGATGGGCTCGCCCTGCTGACGGCCGGCTGAGCACACCGAGCACCCGGCTCTCGTCGGCCAGTGCCCTGCCCGCTTGTTCCCCGGATCGGCCCCGGGCGCTGGGCTGCGCCGACAACCGGGGGTTCGCCGGACGGGCCGTAGGCTTGCGGCCATGCCCAGGGAGACAGGGCGCAAGTTGGTTGCGCAGAACAAGAAGGCGCGCCACGACTACTCGATCAAGGATGTCTACGAGGCCGGCCTCGTGCTCGTCGGGACCGAGGTGAAGTCGTTGCGCGCTGGTCGCGCGTCCCTGGTGGACGGATTCGTCACCATCGACGGTGGCGAGGCCTTCCTGCACAACGTGCACATACCGGAGTACGACCTCGGCACCTGGACCAACCACGACGTCCGTCGCAAGCGCAAGCTGCTGCTCGGCGCCGACGAGATCCGCAAGCTCCGCATCGCCACCGAGCGCCAGGGCTACACCATCGTGCCCCTGCAGCTGTACTTCCAGAACGGCTTCGCCAAGGTGGAGATTGGCCTGGCGGAAGGTCGGAAGTCGCACGACAAGCGCCATGCGATCGCTGAGCGCGACGCGGCCCGCGAGATGGCGCGCGCGGTCGGTCGACGCAGCAAGGGCCGCCTCGACTGACGGCTGGCCCGCCGGCTGCGCCGTTTGGGGCCGTGTGTCCGGGGGCGATGGCTGCGCCGTTTGGGGCTGTTCGGCCGGCAGCGACCGCGCCGGTTCGGGCCCATGCAGCCACCGCGATCGACGTCGACCACCGGCGAGCCATCGACCGCGCGACACGCCGCAGCAGCGATCCTCTGCAGGGTTGTGGTTGGCAGTTGCCGGCGTGTTGCAACCAGTCGGCTGCACACGTTGTGGGCGTCGGCGTGTCGCAACCCCTGACTGCAGCAGTTGCCGGCGCGGTTGGCCGGTGGGTGTTGAGGGTGACGGGCCTGCCAACCATCCCGTGGCGCCTATGGCGGGTTCCGGCGCCGAGACGCGGTGACGGGCCGGCCACGTGTCCACAGGGCACCCGATGCGTCCTCCGGCCGCAGGCAGCGCACTTCGCTCGCGACGGTGACAGGGGCCGTCGGTGTGCTGCCGCCATGCCACTGCCAGAGGTGTTCAGCGTCGGCGATGCGGTGCGTGACGGTCTGACACGACAGCAACTGCGCACGCTGCTGGGCCACGGCACCATATGCCGCATCCAGCGAGGGTTGTTCCGCTTCACGACCGGTTGCGCGGAGTCCGAATTGGAGCGGGTCCGCATCGCCGTCGCGCGTGCGCCGAGGGGAGCCGTGCTCACGGGTCACGCCGCAGCGCGCATGCTCGGCATTGCCACTCCGCGCGTGGCCGAAGTGCGCCAGGTCGATTTCATCGTGGAGGATGCCGCGCGCCCCGTGCGCGAGATGCAGGGCGTGCGCATCACGGCGCGGCGGGTGCCGCGCGAGCATGTCATCACGCTTAACGGCATCCGCATGACCAGCCCGGCGTGGACGGCCCTCGAACTGGCGCTCAGGGTGCCGTTCTCGCTGGCGCTGGCGCCCTTGGACAGCGCGCTCCGCGGTGGCGTCGATCGCGCAGTATTTCAGGCGCTGCAAGGGGAATTCGCCGGGAGGCGGGGCTGCCGCGGGCTGTCGCGTGCCATCGCCGAGGCGTCGCCGTTGGCAGAATCCGGGTTGGAGTCGCAGAGTCGCGGCCTGTTCCTGGAGGCGGGGCTGCCCCGCCCGGATCTGCAACTGCCGGTGCGCATTGCGGGCGGTCGCACCATGTATGTCGACTTCGGGTGGCCGCAGGTGATGTTGGCGGGCGAGGCCGACGGGCTGGTGAAGTACGTGAGCGACGGCGTGTACCGCGCTGAGAAGATCCGGGAGATGCAGATCTGCCGACGCGGGATCAGGGTCGAACGCTGGACCCAGTGGGATCTCGACCACGGAGCGGGGGACCTGCTGGACCGGCTGTTCCGCTACTTCGACCGGTGACGCCACCAGGGTGCTCGCATTGTCCGCATGCGCGCACCGCTGACTGCTGGGTTTGACGCGGGCAGTGCTGGCATCGCCCGCGGGGCCCTCGGTGCTGGGACCGATGGCGCCGAAGGCAGCACGACGCGCCGATGGCAGCGCGACGCGCCGGACTCGCCATCTTGTGCAGCGCTGTGGTTGGCGGTTGCCGGCGTGTTGCAACCAGTCGGCTGCAGAGTTGTTCTGTGCCGGCGTGTCATGGCGGGCCCAGTCGCCGGGTGGATGGCGGGCAGGGGTTTGCCGACGGGCAGTGGTTTGCCGACGGGCAGGGCTGGCAATCTCCCGCGCAGGGCCGTCCGTAATGGCGCCGAAGGCAGCGCGACTCGCCGGACTCGCCATGTTGTGCAGCGTTGTGGTTGGCAGTTTCCGGCGTGTTGCAACCAGTCGGCTGCAGAGTTGTTCTGTGCCGGCGTGTCATGGCGGGCCCAGGCGCCGGGTGGATGGCGGGCAGGAGCTGCCGGCGGGCAGCGCTGGTCGTGCCGTGCTCAGCGCGCGCGCTGGCAGCCGGGGCGGTAGCGGCAACCGCGTGCCGTGCTCAGTGGAGGCGCTGGCAGCGGGGGCAGTAGGTGGAACCTCGTCCGGCGACCACCGCCTTGCACATGGGCGTTCCGCAGCGGAGGCAGGGCAGGTCGACGCGGCCGTACGCCTGCAGCTGCTCCTGGGTCGAACCCTGGGCGCCGTCCAACTGGCGGTAGTTGCGCAGGCTGGCGCCGCCCTGCGCCAGCGACGCCGAGATGACGGTGCGCACCGCCTCGTGGAGCATGCGCAGCTTGCGGGTGGACAACTCGTTGGCGGGTGACGCGGGGTGCACAGAAGCCGCGAAGAGCGCTTCATCTGCGAGGTAGTTGCCCACTCCGGCGACCACCGACTGGTCGAGCAGAAGAGCCTTGATGGGCGCCCGTCGACTGCGTGCGATGGCGACGAACTCGTCGACGGTCCAGTCGCCGAGCGGCTCCGGGCCCATGGCCCGGTGCGCGGGCAGGTCGACGGCGCCGTCCTCGCCACGCGTCGCGAGCACCGCGTGCCCGAAGCCGCGCATGTCGGCGAGCCGCACAAGCGCGGTCGCGCGACCGGCCTTCACCAGCAGGAGCAGTCGCTCGTGCCGCTCCGGCTCGGGCAGGGCGAGCCCACGGGTGTGTTCGAGCAGGGTGACGACGCCGGTCATGCCGAGGTGCAGGTCCAGGCTGCGGTGGTCGTCGAGGTCGATGACGATGTGCTTGCCGCGGCGGCGCACATCGGTGATGCGGGCACCGCGCGCCTGTGCCGCGGTTGCCCACTTCGGGTGGCTGGTCGCGCGCACCTCGACGATGGTGCTGCCCGAGATCCGTGGCGCCAGGGCGCGCACGATGGTCTCCACTTCGGGCAGTTCCGGCATTGCGTAGGGCTCCCTTGCTCCCGCGCGCCCCAGCACGCGTTGTCGCGCCATGCTACGGCGGCGTGGTCGGCCCCCCCACGTCCGCGAGCCGGACGCCCGGCGCAACCCTCGGGATCCGGACGGGTCGCAAGCCCCGCCCGTAGGCTGAAGCGGTGAGCCAGTACCTGGTGGTGGTTGCGGCCGTCTTCGCCGCCAACGCCGTGCCGGCCTTCGCCCCGCCTACCTGGTCGCTGCTCGTGTGGTTCGCCCTGAGCTTCGAGTTGAACGCCTTCTGGCTGGTGGCCGTGGGTGTGGCATCGGCGACGGCGGGCCGCACCGTGCTCGCGATCTACATGCGCCATTCCACGCGGTGGATGCCGGCAACCTACGTCGCCAACATGGAGGCGGCGGGCCAGGCCATCACCCGGACGCGGGGGAGGACGATGGCGACGCTCGCACTGTTCTTCGTCTCGCCACTGAGCTCGGCGCAGCTGTTCGCGGCAGCCGGCATCATGAAGACCATGCGCCTGCGCCCGCTCATGCTGGCGTTCGCCCTCGGACGGACCATGACCTACTCGTCGTACGTCGCCGGGGCCCACGCGGTGAAGCAGTCGAGCGTCGGTGACATCGTGCTCGAGAACCTGCGCTCACCGTGGGCCATCGTGTTGCAGGTGCTCCTCGTGCTGCTGGTCGTGCTGCTCGGCATGAGGCGTTGGGGTGGCGGGGAATCGTCGACGAGTGCGTCCAAGGAATAGCGCGGTCGGCCCCAGACGTTGTGTGGTTGTCGGGGATGGGTTGTACCCTGACGGCACAACTGAACAGGGGGGTGACAGGTTTCGACGTTGATCGTTGAGACGAGAGAAGCGAGCTGAGTAGCCGGGGTGACCTCATAATCCGTCCCCGGAAACCAATAACTGCCACTAACAGTCGCAGTGACTTCGCTCCCGCCGCCTAGGCGAGAGCACTAAGGAAGTCCGTCGGTCCACAGATGTCATCGCTGTGGTACCCGGCGTCGTGAAGATGACTCACCAACACATGCGGTTACGGCATGTAGCGGGAAGCAAACAGTGACTGGGCTGCATTACCTCGACGTGCCACGAGACGCGAGGAAGCCGAGAATGCAATGACTGTGGCTGCGCTCGGAGAAGGCTCCAATCATCGTCATCGGACCCGGGTTCGATTCCCGGCACCTCCACCAAGGCGTGCTAACCCTTCGGGGCTGGCACACCTGACGTTTGCTCGTCTGCACTCCTTTTCGAGGGGGTGCGGACGGGCTTTCGTCGTTTCTGGACCGGGATTCATTTCCCGACACCTCCCGCACAGCCGTTTCACTCCTGGCGTGCTCGTTCGCAGGCAGCACTGAGACCCGGTTGGCCTGTGGCCTTCCGGGTCTTCGTTGTGCTTGGGGTGGTGCGGGTGGAGTGGCTATCCAGCTACTCGAGGTGTGGCCCGTCCAGGAACTCGGTCGGGTCCACCGTATCGGTGTCGTGTGGTGGGGCGTTGAGGATTTCGCCGGTGAGCATGTCGATGACCATGCCTTCGAGTGGCAGGGGATCGCTCGTTCCGGTTGTGGTTGCGTGTTCGGCAAGCCAGCGTTGGCGGCGTTCGGCAGCTTCGATGCGCTTGCGTGTGTGCATGCGTGGCTTGCGTACCTTCACGTCGCGGTCGGCTTGGGCGGCGCCAACGCTTTGGCGGTGCTGCCAGCGCGCGACTTCGGCCAGGTTGGAGGCGATCGTGTACAGGAGGATCGCGAACGTGATCTTGGCTCGGCCCATCAAGCGGATCTGGCCGCGACGTACCGACTGAGTCGCTTCGTCTTTGATGCGTGAGTAGGCACCTTCGACGGTGGAGCGGCGGTGCATTGACCATTGGTGTTCGGGTGTGCCCGGGATGTGCGGCTGCCAGAACGGCACGTGTTCGAAGGGCACGGTGACGGTCGACTGTGCGCAGATGGTCGGCAGTGGTGTCATGCCGATGACGGGGAGTGCGGTGCCGATTTCGATGCGTTCGCTGCGGCCTTTCGCGCTCGCTGGCTTGTTCGCGCATTCGATGGCGGCACCAGCCAGGTTGGATGCTGCGCAGTAGGCCTTGATTGAGCCGTCGTCTTGTCTGCGGTTGCCGTAGGCGCGGATGCGGAACGGGGCACGTTGCAGGTAGAACGCGGCGTCGGTGGCACGTTCGATGTGCTTGGCGAACATGAGCGGTGACGGGCTCTTCTT
>JAJXSV010000066.1 GCA_021784375.1 Actinomycetes bacterium
CGAGGTGCTCGTCATCCACCGGGGGGATCGCAACGACTGGTCTTTGCCCAAGGGCAAGGTGGACCCGGGGGAGCGGCTCGCCGCGACCGCGGTGCGGGAGACCCGTGAGGAGACCGGCATCGACGTGGTGCTCGGCGTGCCGCTGCAGACCATCCGCTACAACCTGTTCGACCCCGCGCAGCCGCTGCTCCAGTCGCGCAAGTCCGTGAACTACTGGCTGGCCCGTCCACTGGACCCTGCCATCGCAGCGGGCGACGTCGACGTGCCCGAGCACTGGCAGGCAGGTCACGAGGTCGCCGAAGTGCGGTGGGTGCGCGTCTCGAGGCTCGCGGGACTGCTCACCTACCCGCACGACCTCGACGTCGTCCAGGACGCGCTCGATGCGCCATCGCACACCACGCCCTTCGTCCTCCTGCGGCATGCCCAGGCCGAGAAGCGCCCCGACTTCCGTGCCCGCGTGGGTGACGCCGTCCCGGATGCCGAGCGTCCACTCACGGCGACCGGCCAGCACCAGGCGCAGGCGTTGGCCGGCGTGCTCGCCGCCTACGGGATCGTCGAAGTCTGCTCATCGAGTGCTGCGCGCTGCATGCAGACGGTGACGCCCTACGCGGAATCCCTGGGGCGTGGCGTGGACGCCATCGCCTCCATCACCGAGGAGGCGTTCGAGGAACGCCCGAAGCGGGGAGTGCGCGAGGTGCTCGACCTGCTGGAGCAGCCTCGACCGTCGGTCGTCTGCATCCACCGCCCCACCAAGCGGCGCTTGGTGCGTGAGATCGGGCGCCTGGTGGATCAGGAGGTGAGCCTCGCGCTCTCGCCCGCGGAGTACCTCGTGTTCCACCGCAGCCAGCGCCTGCGCGAGGACGGCACGACACGGCGCATGGCGCTCGGCAGCGGCACCAGGATCGAGTACGGCCTCCACCACTGAGTGGTGAAGGCCGTTGTGCGCTCGGATTGGCCCGGCAGGGGCGTCCACGGGTCAGGGGGTGAGGGACACACCCTTGCCGATGGTGACGATGCCGCTCTCGGACACCGAGAAGCGCTGGCGGTCGGTGTCGGCATTGATGCCGATCTTCTCGCCGGCGGGGACGACGACGTTCTTGTCGAGGATGGCGCGGCGGATGACGGCCCCGCGACCGATGCGAACGCCCGGCATGAGGATCGAGTCCTCGATGTAGGCGCCCTCACTCACGTGGACGTCGTGGGACAGCACCGAACCGCGCACATGCGCGCCCGCCACGATCGAGCCTGCGCCGATGATCGTCTCGTGCGCAGTGCCACCTTCGACGAACTTCGCCGGCGGCAGCGGGACCTGGGCGGTGAGGATCGGCCACTTGTCGTTGTACAGGTTGAAGACGGGATGCACGGACACCAGGTCCATGTGTGCTTCGTGGTAGGCCTCGATGGTGCCCACGTCACGCCAGTAGCCGCGGTCGCGATCGGTGGCACCGGGCACCACGTTGTTCGCGAAGTCGTACACGAAGGCGGCCCCATCCGAGGTGAGCGAGGGGATGATGTTGCCGCCCATGTCGTGCATCGAGCTGTCGTCTGCGGCATCGGCGTGCAGGACATCGATGAGCGCATCCGTGGTGAACACGTAGTTGCCCATCGACACGTAGGCCTCGTCGGGAGAGCCGGGCACGGCCGGCGGGTTCTTCGGCTTCTCCAGGAAGCGCGTGATCTTCACGCCGTCGTCCGCTGCCTCGATGACACCGAACTGGTGGGCCTCCGAGCGGGCCTGGCGGATGCCTGCGACGGTCACTGCGGCACCGGAATCGATGTGCTGCGCCACCATCTGTGCGGGGTCCATGCGGTAGACGTGGTCAGCACCGAACACGACCACGTAGTCCGGCTTGTCGTCCTGGATCAGGTTCAGCGACTGGAAGATGGCATCCGCGGAACCCGTGTACCAGCGCGGCCCGAGGCGCTGCTGCGCCGGCACAGGGGCCACGAAGTCACCGAACATCGAAGACTGGCGCCAGGCGGTGGCGATGTGGCGGTCCAGCGAATGCGACTTGTACTGGGTGAGGACGGCAAGTCGTCGGTAGCCGGCATTCGTGAGGTTCGAGAGCACGAAATCGATGAGCCGGTAGGCGCCGCCGAATGGAACCGCTGGCTTGGCACGGTCCGCCGTCAACGGCATGAGGCGCTTGCCCTCACCACCTGCCAGCACGATTCCCAGAACTCGTGGGCTGCCCCCCATGGTGTCTCCCTTCGGAGTGGTGAGCCAAACCCTATGCCGTGGAGTTGGGCGCGCCTAGGCTTCGTTTCGTGAAAGTTGCTGTCGCTACGCGTGAATGGCCGCCCGAGGTCTACGGCGGTGCTGGGGTGCACGTCACGGAGCTGGTGAAGGCGCTGCGGCACTTCATCAGCGTCGACGTCTACTGCATGGGCGCGCCTCGGGAGGATGCCGCGGCCTTTCCGTTGCTCGGCCCCGACAGCATGAACACCTCGCTCAAGGTCGTTGCCGCCGACGTGCAGATGGCGGCGGCCATCGAGGCATCCGATGCGGATCTCGTGCATTCGCACACTTGGTACGCGAACCTCGCGGGCAAGATGGCGGCCGCCACCAAGGGCATCCCGCACATCATGTCGTCGCATTCGCTCGAACCGCACCGGCCCTGGAAAGCAGAGCAACTGGGCGGCGGGTACGCGGTCTCCTCGTGGGCGGAGCGCACCTCATACCGTTCCGCCGACGCCATCATCGCGGTGTCACACGGCATGCGCGTGGACGTGCTCGACGCCTATCCCTTCGTGCCGCCGGAGCGCGTGCACGTCGTGCACAACGGTGTTGACACCACGGTGTGGAAGCCCACGCGCGATGAGGAGGCGCTGCGGCGCATGGGCATCGATCCCACGCGTCCCTATGTGCTGTTCGTCGGACGCATCACGCGGCAGAAGGGGTTGGTGCACCTGCTTGCCGCTGCGCATCACTTCCCGATGGGCGTGCAGATCGTGCTGGCCGCATCGAGCCCAGACGAGCCGGGCATCGGCGCGGAGGTCTCGAACGGCATCGCCGAGCTGGCGGTCAAGCGGCCAGGTGATGTGATCTGGCTGAACACGAATGTGGCGAAGCAGGATGTCATCGTGCTGCAGACGCATGCCACGCTCTTCATGTGCCCCTCCGTGTACGAGCCACTCGGCATCGTGAACCTGGAGGCCATGGCGTGCGGCACGGCTGTGGTCGCGAGCGCCGTGGGGGGCATCCCCGAGGTCGTCGTCGAGGGCCACACCGGCCTGCTCGTCGACTGGACCCCGGGCGATCCGGTGGACTTCCAGCGTCGTTTCGCCGCAGCAGTCACATCGCTCGTCGAGGAGCCGGCCCGTGCCGACCAGATGGGCAGGCATGGACGCGACCGTGCCGTCAATGATTTCGGCTGGGATGCAATTGCCCGGCGAACCATTGACGTGTATCGGTCGGTCCTGAGTTGAGCAGTGCGCAACAACGTAAGCCCCTGATCGGCTACGGCCTGTACCTGGTGGCCGCCGCCCTGTTCGGGTTCAACGGCACGGTGTCGAAGACGCTGCTCGCCACCGGCATCTCGGCGGCACGGCTGTCACAGTTGCGCGCCACGCTCGCCTTCCTCGTGCTCCTCGCCATCGTCCTGCTCACCAAACGGGCGACACTGCGTGTCTCCTCCTGGCGGGAGGCGCGCCTGCTCGCCATGTACGGCATCGCGGGCGTGATGATGACGCAGTTCATGTTCTTCTACTCCATCCACCTGATCCCGGTGGGGATCACGCTCATCATCGAGTTCACTTCGCCGTTCATGGTGGCGGTGTGGGCGCGGGTGCGCACGGGCCGACCGATCGGCGCCCGAGTGCTCGTCGGGATGGCAGTCGCGTTCACGGGCTTGGTGCTCATCTCGCAGGTGTGGTTGGGGTTCCAGCTCAACGCGGTCGGCGTGCTCTTCGCCTGGGGCGCCGCGCTGTCGCTGGCCGTCTACTTCGTCCTGGGCGAGGCGGCGACCTCGGCGCCGTACCGCCGCGACCCGCTCTCCGTCACCATGTTCGGCTTCATGGGCTCGGCGCTCGTGTGGGCGCTGGTCCAGCCCTGGTGGTCGTTCCCGTGGCATTACCTCGCCGGGCTCTCCGAGCCGTGGGGAAGCGCCCACTGGCGGCTGCCCCTGTGGCTGCTCGTGTGCTCGATGGTGCTGTTCGGCACCGTGGTGACGTTCTGGGTCGTGCTCATGTCGTTCCGCCACATCTCGGCGACGCAGGCGAGCTCCTTCGGCATGGCCGAGCCGGTGCTTGCGTCGATCACCGCCTGGTTGCTCATCGGCGAGGCGCTGTCGGCATGGCAGGTGACGGGCATCGTCGTGGCAGCGCTGGGCATCCTCTACGCGGAGCGCAGCCGCATGCAGCCCCTGGAGTTCGTCGAGTAGCGGCCTGGTTGCCAGCGCGGCTACAGCCGCTGCACCCAGGCGCGCACGAAGTGCTGGACACGCGGGGGCGCCTCGGACAGGGCGTTGACCCTCTCCTCGCGCACGCGGTCGGACTCGGTGAGGCGCACGTCGTGCTGGCGCATGTGGTCCTCCCACGAGCGTGATGTGTACAGCTCGATGAAGCGCCGGGGGTTCTCGACGTCTCGTTGCAGTTGCCAGTCGTAGCCGCCGGTGCGGATGCGCACCAGGCGCACGTGGGCGATGGCCTCGACGAACGCCTCGAGGTTCGCTGCTGGCACGTCGTACTCGATGGTGACGAGGACGGTGCTGCCCTCGATCGCCGGATCGAGGGCCATGTCGATCTCGGGCCAGTACACCGCGGGCGTGCGATCGAGCCCCTCGACGTCGCGCAGGGGTCGCAGGAAGGACACGGCGCTGGCTGCGCCGATGATGACGGCGGCGATCCAGTACGTGGCCTGCAGCGACATGCGGTCGGCGAGCCAACCCCAGAGCGCGGCACCCACGGCCTGCCCCAGGAAGAGGGCCAGGGTGTTCATGGAACCGCCGCGGGAGCGCACCCACGCCGGCAGGTACATCTGCACCGATCCGGTGATCGTGGAGAGGGTGCCGATCCAGCCAAAGCCGGCGAGGAGCAGCAAGGGCAGGGCCTGCCACAGCGACCTGGAGAACGACATGCCCAACACGGCGACCGTGTAGGCCGCCATGGAGACGGCGATGGCGCCGTTCGTGCGCCAGCGGCGACGCATGTGGGGGATGGTCAACGCAGCCCCGACGGCACCGATGCCGATGGCACCGAGCAGCACGCCGTACTGACCGACGTCCAAGCCCAACTGGCGTCGTGCCACCAGCGGCAGCAGGGCCCAGATGGCCTGCGAGGGAATGGTGAACCAGAGGACGCGCAACAGCAGGCGTCGCAGGTGAGGGGAGTTGGCGACGTAGCGGATGCCGGATCGGAAGGCGTGGAGGAAGGGCTCGCGATTGCGCGTCCGTCCGCTCTCGTCGTGCTTCCAGCGGAGGATGGTGACGAAGTAGAAGCCCACGCACACGACGTTCAGCGCGAACACCAGGCCGGTGCCGAAGGCCGCGACCAGGGCACCGGCGAGGGCCGGTCCGACCGCCCGCGCGATGTTGGTGCTCAGGCCCGTCATCACCGCTGCCTGTGCCATCTGCTCGCGCGGGACGAGCTCGACGATGGCGGACTGCACCGGCACCATGGTGAATGCGGTGCCGACACCGAGGGCGAACAGCAGCATGAGCAGGGCCATCGGGTGGATGACGTGCAGCAGCACGAGCGCGGCCAGCACGGCGGCCACGACCGTCTGCGCGCCCTGCACAACGGCGAGCATGCGGCGACGGTCCACCGCGTCCGAGATGATCCCCGAGGGGATCGCGAAGACCGCCAACGGCAGCGTCATCGCCGTCTGGATGAAGGCGATGAGCGTGGTGGCGTTGGGCTCGTCGATGAGCAGCCATTGCGCGCCCACCATCTGCATCCAAGTGCCGATGTTGCTCACCACCATGGCGATGAACAGCATGCGGAACGCGGTGACGCGGAACGGCGCCCACGCGCTCACCGGGGCCGGCGGTTGCGCGGTCACATGGGCTCGTTCCAGCGCGGGGAGGTCGTGCGGGGCGGCGTCAGGCGCGTGCGATTGAGGACGAGTGCCGGATGACCGTGCAGGTTGCGCGCGTGGGCCCAGTGGAGGGCGCCTTCGAGTTCGTCGTCAGCGGCCTCGACGCCATCGATGCCGAACGCTGAGGCGAGCGCCAGCCAGTCCGGGGTGAGCAGGTCGACCCCGCGCTCGGGATGCCCGAACACCTGCTGGTCGTAGCGCAGCATGCCGTAGCCCCCGTCATCATTGACGAGCAAGGTCACCGGCAGGCGCTCCTGCACGTAGGTGGCCAGCTCCCCGAGCGCGAACATGGCGCCCCCGTCACCGCACACCGCGAGCGTCGCGATGCCCGCGCTCGCGGGCCCGATGGCTGCGGGCAGTGCGTAACCCAGGGTCCCCCACCCGACCGGGTAGCCGAGCCGGCGTGGTCGCGGCTGCTGCGCGTATCCGGCGACCCAGTAGCCGGCCACGCACATGTCAGCGATGACGGCGCCGTCCGCGGGCCACCCGCGTTCGATCGACTCCACCAGCCGCATGCCTGCCTCACCCCGCGCATCGGCGCGCAGCCGTGCTCGCATGGCCGGCGCGATGCCGTGGACCTCACGCCAGGCCTGACGCTTGGGAAGCCTCGCGGTGAGGGCTCCGACGATGCCGAGGTCCGCGAGCAGGTGCACGGCACCCGGCAGGTTGGTGCGAATGGGTTCGACGGCGTGGTTCACCGTGATGACCTCGGGGGGAACGGGCAGGCGCCAATTCCGCGTGTTCATGCCGTCGAAGTCACTGCCGAGCACGAGCAGGCAATCGGCTGCGGTGAGCAGCGCGTGCACCTCGGGCTCGTGCACCGGGGCATCGACGAGCAGTGCGTGCCCGGCGAGCACGCCGCGAGCGGCGAAGGACGTGACAACCGGCGCGCCGAGGCGCTCGACCAAGCTTCGCAGGAGCACCTCCCCCTCCGGCCGGTCGCAGAAGGCGGCTGCTCCTCCTCCGAGCCACACGAGGGGGCGCGAGGAGCGGGCGAGCGCTGCGAGCGCCGGTTCCAGGTGGGGCTCTCCCGCCGCATCGATCATCCCGGCTGCGCTGTGGTCGGTGGTCTGCGCGAGCACATCCGTCGGG
Source organism: Actinomycetes bacterium (assembly GCA_021784375.1). The sequence continues at coordinate 7,130 of JAJXSV010000066.1, forward strand.
ACACCGATGTACGCGGCGACCTCGCCATGGAACTCGAAGTGCGCGAGGGCGGTGGCGAGGGCCTCGATGGCCTGCTCGGCCGTCGTGCAGTTCGATGCCAGGTCCGCATCCGGAGTGAGCGCCGCGAAGCCGGCCGCCTGGTCATGCATCTCATGCAGGATGCCGCGTGGCACCGCGCGGCGCAGTGCGCTCGACACGTCCGAGGCGATGACGATGATCGCAGAATGGCTGACCGCGGCTTCGCCGAATGCGGCCAGGACGTTCATCGCGCCGGGACCTGTCGTGGTGAGCGCGACGCCCAATCCACCGGTGGTGCGCGCCAGCGCATCGGCGGCGTAGCCGGCTGCCTGTTCATGGCGGACACCGATGATGCGCGGCCCCGAATCGCTGTCCCAGAACGGCAGGTTGTGCACGCCGGGGAGCCCGAAGACGTGGGACACGCCATGTGATCGCAGCATCTGCAGCATGAGTTGGGCGACCGTGCGTTCGCCTGCGCTGGAAGGCATGCGTTTGATTGTAACGACGACACCGGCCCACCTACTGTGGCCGCATGTACGTATCGACGAATCCTGCGAACCTTGCTGACGAGGTTGCGCGCTATGAGCTCGCGACGGCCGATGAACTCGTCGGAGCGGCGAGGAGTGCGCACGATGCGCAGAAGGCGTGGGCAGCCGTGCCGGCGCCCGCGCGTGGCCGTGTCCTCGCCCAGGTGGGGCGCCTGATCGAGGCCAACAAGGAGGCCCTGGCGGGGCTCGTCACGCGCGAGATCGGCAAGGTCCATGCCGAGGCGCTCGGTGAGGTGCAGGAGGTCATCGACACCTGCGACTTCTTCCTCGGCGAGGGGCGTCGGCTCTACGGGCAGACCGTCCCCTCGGAGATGCCGGACAAGCAGTTGTTCACTTTCCGCATGCCGGTGGGCACGGCGTTCATCATCACCGCCTCGAACTTCCCGACGGCTGTGCCGAGCTGGTACATCGTCCCCGCGCTGCTCACCGGGAACACCGTGGTGTGGAAGCCCGCGGAGACCGCGGGTGCGGTGGCCAACGCCATGACCGCCCTCTTCCACGCCGGTGGGGTGCCGAAGGACGTCCTGCAGTGCGTGATCGCGGACGGCGCCACCACCGCGGAGGCGCTGCCCCGGGTGCTGGAGTCGAAGTACGTGCAGAAGGTCGGGTTCACCGGGTCCACGGCCATCGGACGCAGCATCGGCGAGCTGTGCGGGCGCCACCTCCAGTCGGCGACGTTGGAACTCGGCGGCAAGAACCCCATGATCATCATGCCCGACGCCGACATCGACCTCGCCGTCGAAGGTGCGCTCTTCGCGGGCTTCGCCACCGCGGGCCAACGCTGCACGTCGCTCGGCACGCTGTGGGTGCATCGCTCCATCTACGACACCATGAAGTCGCGCTGGGTGCACGCCGTGGAGCAGGCTCGCATCGGCGACCCCATGCAGGACGTGCTGTTCGGCCCCATGATCAGCCAGACCTACCTCGACAACCACATGCGCCACCTCGACTGGGTGGAGTCGCATCACAAGGTGCTCGGCTCGACCGGGGTGGGACGCATCACGAGCAGCAACCCCCGCAACGGTTTCGTCGGAGACCCCGACGCCGGCATCTTCGCCCACCCGACCATCGTCGAGGGCGTGGTGCCGGGCGACCGGCTGTACGCCAACGAGACCTTCGGACCACTGGTGGGGCTGGGAGTCTTCGACACCTTGGACGAGGCCATCGAACTGGCGAACGGCCACGGTTACGGGCTGTCGTCCGCGATATACAGCAACGATCCCAAGACGATCTGGCGCTTCCGCGAGGGGATCAGCGCGGGCATGGTGTCGGTGAACAACTCCACGTCCGGCGCGGAAGCGCATCTGCCCTTTGGCGGCAACGGCAATTCCGGCAATGGCTCACGACAGAGCGGCATCTGGGTCCTCGACCAGTTCACGCGCTGGCAGGCGCTGAACTGGGACTACTCAGGGAAGCTGCAGAAGGCGCAGATGGACGTCATGGAGCTCCCGTACGACCCGGCGTTCCGACTCGCATGAGCCGGCTGCCGGAGCGCGCCGACGTGGTGATCGTCGGTGGGGGAGTGATGGGCGCGTCGGCCGCGTTCCACCTGGCCGAGGCCGGCGTCGACGTGGTGCTCGTGGAGCGCGCCGATCTCGCGAGCGGGTCCACCGTGAAGGCCGCGGGCGGGGTGCGCGCCAACTTCTCCGATGCGTTGAACATCGCCCTGGGCAAGCGCTCACTCGAGGCCTTCGAGGCCTTCGGCACCCGGCCCGGCCAGGACATCGACCTGCACCAGCCGGGCTACCTGTTCGTGCTCACGCGGTCCGAGGACGTCGACCTCTTCGCGGCCTCGGTGGCGTTGCAGAACTCCCTCGGGGTCGCCTCCCGCATGCTGACGCCCGCCGAGGCGCAGCAGCTCTCGCCCTACCTGCGCATCGACGATGTGCTGGCCGCGGCCTACTCTCCGCGCGACGGGCACTGCTCACCGGAGTCCGTCGTACTCGGCTACGCGAACGGCGCGCGGCGGCACGGTGCGTCCGTGGTCACGCACTGTGAGGTCCTCGGCATCGCCCATGACTCCGGCACCGTCAGTGCAGTGCACACGAGCCTGGGCTCGATTGCGACGTCCGCCGTCATGGACTGCGCGGGCGCCTGGTCGCCTCAGGTCGCAGCCATGGTGGGGCTGGAGCTGCCGGTCACGCCCTACAAGCGCGAGATCGTGGTGACCGATCCCGTGCCGGGCCTGCCCCCGGACCTCGCGTTCACCATCGACTACGCGAGTTCGTTCTACTACCACCGGGAGGGCGCGAGCCTGCTCATGGGCTTCAGCGACCAGACGGTGCCGGCCGGCTTCGACCTGGGGCGTGATGAGCAGTTCCTCGAGCGTCTGGCGGATCATGCGGAGCGTCGTGCACCGGCGGTGCTCGATGTCGGCATCCGCACGGGCTGGGCCGGTCTCTACGAGGACACACCGGATCACAACGCCCTGCTCGGCGAGTGGGTCGGTGTCTCGCGCTTCTTCTACGCCACCGGCTTCTCCGGGCACGGCTTCCTGCAGGGACCGGCGGTCGGGGAGATCCTGCGCGACCAGTACCTGTGCCGCACGCCCTTCATCGACGTCACGCCGTTGCGCGTCGAGCGCTTCGCCGAGGGCGCGCTGCGGCCCGAGCGCAACATCGTCTGACCCGGCAGCGCGCTGCCGACGACACGGGCGTGCCGCGGTGCGAGCGTGTGTTCCCCGGAAACCAGCATCTCCG
>JAJXSV010000067.1 GCA_021784375.1 Actinomycetes bacterium
TGAGCGAGTTGCGCGATGCGGGCATCACCGTCGCCGGCGCGCTGTCGCCGCAGCGAGTGCTGCAGTTCCACGACTCGGTCATCAAGTCGGGCTGCGACATCTTCGTCATCCGTGGCACCACGGTCAGCGCGGAGCACGTGTCGCAGACGCGCGACTCCTTGAACCTCAAGGACTTCATCTACCAGTTGGACACGCCGGTGATCGTGGGCGGCGTTGCGTCACACAAGGCGGCGCTGCACCTCATGCGGGCCGGCGCTGCTGGCGTGCTCGTCGGCTTTGGTGGGGGCGCCACCCACACCACGCGCAGTGTGCTCGGCGTGCGCGTGCCCATGGCCACGGCGGTCTCGGAGGTGGCGGCCGCGCGTCGTGACTACCTCGAGGAATCCGGTGGTCGCTACGTCCAGGTCATCGCCGACGGCGCCATGGGGCGCAGCGGTGACATGGCCAAGGCGCTGGCCTGCGGAGCAGACGCCGTCATGGTGGGGTCACCGCTGGCACGTGCTGAGGAGGCGCCCGGTGGCGGTCGTCACTGGGGCCGCGAGGCGGTCTCGCCCGACCTGCCGCGCGGCGAGGTCGTCGAACTGGGAACGATCGGCTCGCTGCACGACATCGTGCTCGGCCCCTCGCACACGGCGGACGGCACCATGAACCTCACCGGCGCCCTGCGCAAGGCCATGGCGACCTGTGGCTACACCACGGTCAAGGACTTCCAGCGCTGCGAGCTCGTCGTCGACCGCTCCTAGCCCCAACGGCCGACGGCTCCTTCGTTCACGGAATAGCTTGCGCATTCCGTGAACGAAGGAGCCGTCGGCCGTTCAATTAGTGCGCGGACACCGTGGCGCGAATACGCCGAAGCAGCGATTCGCGGCCGTTGATGAGGTCATCCCAGGTCCAACGCACGAACGAGAATCCGGCCGATCTCAAGTCATCTTCGCGCTGCTTCTCGCGGCGGAAGGCGTCTGGGTCATCGGCGTACTTGAGGAGCCCGTCCGCTTCGCCGATGAGGCGCCGCTTCCGCCAGAGGAAGTCCACGCGATACGGGGTTCCCGTCGCGCCCAGCAACGGCACCTGCAGCTCGGGAGCCGGGAGAGCGTCTTGGATGAAGATGCCGCGGCTCATGGACTCGAGGGCCGACTCGGCCAATGCGGAGGAATGGCGCAAGGCAAGATCGAGGATGGCCACGCCCCGATTGCCGCACACGGCGTAGCGGGCGTCATAGAGCGCGCGTAGGTTCACTCCTTTGTGACGTGCGTAGTCCAGTGCTATCAGTGCGCGCTCGAGCGGCTGGGATCTGCTCACGTCGATCGCGGTTCGCGCCAGCGACGTCACTGCGATTCCGTCGACGACCGTGGATTGCCCCTCAGGCAGGTCCAGGAAGTGCAAGCGCACTTCGGGATCCGGCCTGCCTCCGCTGGACGGTGTCCCCGGTGCCACGTAGAGATCGACGCGTTGTAGCCCCCGGCTGTGGGGGATGGGAACCTGCAGCAGTACCGCGGCGGCCTCAAAGGCCAGGACCGCCCCTGTCGGAGCCGTCAGCAGGGCCGCGGAGATCCGCTCTTGTGCAGTAAGGGGCCGGGTGGGCGCGTACACCCCGCGGCGCAGTCGAACGATCTCGCCATTGCGCACGCGTCGGGTCAAAGAGTTGGGGCTGAGGCCGAGTGCGTAGGCCTGTGGCGCCGTGAATGGCGCATCGAAGGGAAGCTGGATCTCAGGTGTTCTGCTCATGCGCGAACTGGAGCGCGTTCTGTGCCAGCGCGATCGCACGGGGGGCCGATTGTGGACGCCATCGCCGCGATTCCCAGCTGTTGACGGCTCCTTCGTTCACGGAATGCGGCAGCGATTCCGTGAACGAAGGAGCCGTCGCCAGTTACCGTTGGGGCGTGGCGCGGAGGCCGGGGTTCGATGACGCGCAGGTCGAGCGCCTGCTGGCCCTCGTGTGCGCGAGCGATGACGCGCACCGCAGCACGCAGCGCTCCCCACTCGACCTCGAGCCGACGGTCACCGTGCGCCACTCCAGCGAGTCCGACGTGCAGCGCGCCTTCGACGGGGCCCACGCCGCGCAGGCCGAGTGGGCGCGGCGCCCGCTGCGGGAGCGCGCCCGGGTCATCGGTCGCTTCCACGACCTGGTCCTCGCCGAGCAGGACGCCGTGTGTGACGCCATCCAGTGGGAGAACGGCAAGGCGCGCACCCACGCCATGGACGAGATCCTCGACGTCTGCCAGGTCTCGCGCTACTACGCCAAGCGCGCCCCCCAACTGCTGCGCCCGCAGCGGCGTCGCGGGGCCTTCCCGCTGGCGACGCGGGCCCGCGAGCGCTACGCACCGAAGGGCGTGATCGGTGTCATCTCGCCCTGGAACTACCCCTTCAACGTCGGACTCGGCGACCTCATCCCCGCCCTGCTGGCCGGCAACGGCGTGGTGTGGAAGCCGGATCTGCAGACCATGCTCACGGCCCTCATCGGCGTCGACCTGCTCCAGGAGGCCGGCGTCCCGCGCGAGCTCGTCCGCGTGGTGGCAGGTGACGGAGCCGTCGTCGGGCCCATGGTCGTGGACCGCGCCGACTTCGTGATGTTCACGGGCTCGACAGGCACCGGTCGCGTGGTCGCCGCGCGCGCCGCCGCGCGCCTCGTCGATGTGTCACTGGAGCTCGGCGGCAAGAACTCCTGCATCATCATGGCCGACGCCTTCATCCCCAAGGCGGTCGACATCGCCCTGCGCGGCGCCTTCGTCGGTGCCGGCCAGGTCTGCGTCGGCACCGAGCGGATCATGGTGCACGAGCTCATCGCCGACGAGTTCATCGCGGCATTCAGCGAGGCGGTGCAACGACTTTCCCTCGGCGCGGTGATCGGGTGGGGGAGCGACATGGGTCCGCTCATCAGTCCCGCGCAACTGGCGAGGACTGAGGCGCATGTCCGCGATGCCTTCGAGAAGGGCGCCACCCTGCTCGCCGGCGGCCGTCCCCGTCCCGACCTCGGGCCGCTCATGTACGCGCCCACCGTGCTGCTCGGTGTCACCGAGGAGATGGACGTGTGTCGTGCCGAGACCTTCGGGCCGGTCTGCGCGATCTACACCTGGAAGGACGAGGACGAGCTGGTGGCGCGCGTCAACGACACGGAGTACGGGTTGAGCGCGGCCATCGTCACCCCGAGCACACGCAGCGCCCGCCAGCTGGCGGCGCGTCTGCGGGTGGGCGCGGTGAACATCAACGAGCCCTTCGGCGCGGCCTGGGCGAGCATCGATGCCCCCATGGGCGGTGTCGGTGCGAGTGGCCTCGGGCGCCGACACGGTGCGGAGGGCATCCTGAAGTACACCGAGTCGCAGACCATCGCCACGCAGTCCTTCATCCCCCTTGCCCCCGGCCGCTTCACCGACGTGCAGTGGGCCCGCCTCGCCACCCTGGCGCTGCGCTCGCTCAAGTGGCTGCGGTTCCGCTGATGGAGGCACTGCACTTCGACGTGGTGATCGTGGGCTCCGGTTTCGGCGGCTCGGTGTCGGCGCTGCGCCTGGTGGAGAAGGGCTACCGCGTGGCCGTCCTGGAAGCCGGTGCGCGCTTCGACGATGACGACTTCCCGGCCACCTCGTGGGACCTGCGCCGGTTCCTCTTCCTCCCACGCCTCGGGCTGCGCGGTATCCAGCGCATCCACTTCCTGCCCGACAGCGTGATCCTCGCCGGGGCGGGTGTGGGGGGCGGTTCCCTGGTGTACGCGAACACGTTGTACAAGCCCCCACCGGCCTACTTCGAGGACCCGCAGTGGGCGCACATCACCGATTGGGCCGCCGAGCTCGAGCCTTGGTATGACCAGGCGGCGCGCATGCTGGGCGTGGTGGAGAACGCGTTCATGTCACCGAGCGATCGGGCCATGCGACGGGTCGCGGAGGAGCACGGCGTGGGCCCCAGTTTCCGCCTCACCCCCGTCGGCGTGCACTTCGGCGAGGGCAGCGGTGTGGTGTCACCCGATCCCTACTTCGGCGGGCTGGGTCCCGTGCGTCGCGGCTGCACGAACTGCGGCGAGTGCATGACCGGCTGCCGCCACAACGCCAAGAACACCCTGCCCAAGAACTATCTGGGTCTGGCCGAGCAGGCCGGCGCCCGCGTCTTCCCGCTCACCACGGTCACCTCCATCGCCCCGCGCGATGACGGCTCGTGGCGCATCCAGGCGCGCGCCACCGGCGTCCTCGGACTGCGCCGCGGATTCACCGCCGACCAGGTGATCGTCGCTGCCGGCACCTATGGCACGCAGAGGCTGCTGCACCGCATGAAGGACGATGGCGTCCTGCGTGACCTCTCGGAGGTCCTGGGCGACCTCACGCGCACCAACGACGAGTCGCTCGTCGGCGCCGTGTTCCCCGTTGGTGTGGAAGAGGATTTCAGCCAAGGCACGGCGATCACCTCGTCGTTCCACTACGACGAGCACACCCATGTCGAGCCCGTGCGCTACGGCCACGGCTCGAATGCCATGGCCCTGCTGCAGACGTTGCCGGTGAACGGACGCACGCCCCTGATCGCGCGCGTGCAGTGGATCGCCAAGGCGTTCACCAGACCGCGCACGCTCCTGCGCCTGCTGGATGCGCGCCATTGGAGCGAGCGCTCGATCATTGCGCTCGTCATGCAGGACGTGCCCTCGTCGCTCCATGTGCGCGGGAGCCGCGGACGGTTCGGTTGGCACCTCACCTCGTACAACGACGATCGACGGCCCAATCCCACGTACATCCCGGCCGCGCAGGAGGTGGCACGCGCCCTTGCCGCGCAACACGATGGCGTCCCCGCCGGCACCATCGTCGACCTCTTCGGGGCCCCGCTCACCGCGCACTTCCTCGGTGGCTGCGTCATCGGTGACTCCCCGGACTCGGGTGTCCTCGACGCCTACCACCGGGTGTGGAACTACCCGACGCTGCACGTCGTCGACGGGGCCGCCGTCACCGCCAACCTGGGGGTGAACCCCTCGCTCACCATCACGGCACAGGCCGAGCGCGCGATGTCGTTCTGGCCCAACCGGGGTGCTGCTGACCCGCGACCGGCGCAGGGCGAGCCGTACGTGCGGCTGCAGCCGGTGCGACCGCAGTCGCCGGTGGTACCGGACCATGCGCCGGCTGCCCTGCGCCATCAAGGACAATGAGTGCATGAACCGCAAGTTCCAGCGTGCCGTCGTGCTCGCCACCGTCATCGGATTCATCGCCATCCTGCTGGTGGCGACCGTGTCCTCGAGGTAGCGCTGGGGGGGCGTGCCACGATCCCGGCGTGGCCGGCGGCCCGTCGCACCAAGGCACCCGCTCACGCTTGCGGAAGAATGCCACCATGCTTCGCAACTCCTCCAGTACCTCGGCCATGCGTCGCGGATCGGTCGCAATCAGGCTCGCCAAGACGTGTGGGCGATCGCGATGACGCGCATCCTCCAAGGTCCCGCTCTGTGGTCCGGGCAGGCGCACATGCCGACCATCCTCGGGCGCCAGCTCGTCATCGATCGTGCGGAGGGCAGTTGGCTCCACACCACGGACGGCCGCAGGCTCTTCGACGGCACTGCCGCGCTCTGGTACGCGAATGTCGGCCACGGTCGCCCCGAACTGGCACAGGCGGCCTTCGACCAGATGCGGACGCTCGAGACGTACCACGTGTTCGGGCGCTATGTGAATGACAAGGCGATCGAGCTCTCCGAGCGCCTCGCGGCGATGTCGCCCATCGCCAACCCCAAGCTCATCCTGCACAGCGGCGGCTCCGACGCCATCGACATGGCCTGCAAACTGGCACGGCGCCACTGGCAGCGCGAGGCGCGGGCGGACAAGAAGCTCATCGTGAGTCGTGAGTTCGCGTACCACGGGCTCCATGCGTACGGCACCAGCGTCGCCGGGCTTGACTTCAACCGTGAGGGCTACGGCGGTGAGTCGCTCGTGCCCGAGACCGCACGGGTGCCGCTGCATGATCCCGGCGCATTGAAGGAGCTCATCAACAGTGTCGGCGCCGACCACATCGCCGCCTTCGTCACCGAGCCCATCCAAGGCACCGGCGGCGTGAATCCGCCGAACGCCGATTACCTGCTCGAGGTGCAACGGATCTGCCAGCAGCACGACATCCTCTTCATCGTCGATGAGGTGATCACCGGCTTCGGCCGCACCGGACACATGTTCGCGACGCAACGCTTCGGGCTCGACCCGGACATGATCACGTTCGCGAAGGGCATCACCTCGGGCTACCTGCCCCTTGGTGGCGTGTTCGTGAGTCCGCTGATCTGGGAGCCCTTCTACGTCGATGCCCCGGAGACGCCGATCCTTCGCCATGGGATCACGTACTCAGGGCATGCGACGGCCTGTGCGGTCGCCATGGCCAACCTCGACATCCTCGAGCGTGAGCAGCTGGTGCCGCGGGTGCTCGAGCTGGAGGGGTTGCTGCGCTCGGAACTCACGGCCCTGGCCGCGCGCCGTCCGTCCGTACGTGAGGTGCGCGTGGGCGGCTTCATGGGCGGCGTGTCGCTGGTCGACGCGATCCCGGCCGAGCGCATCACCGACGACCTCGTAGAGCTCGGCTTCGTGTCCCGGCCCCTCCGTGGCAACACCTTGCAGATCAGCCCGCCGTTCATCACCACGGACGACGAACTGCGCGCCCTGGTGGCGGCCTTCGATGAGGCGCTGCAGGCACGCGAGAACGCGTAGGGCGCAGCGCGCACTGCGAAGGTCGGCGGCGGTTACGCCAGCACCACGATGAGGGTGCGCGGTCCGTGGACGCCCTCGACCCGGCTCAGCTCGATGTCGCTCGTCGCGGACGGGCCGCTGATCCAGGTCGCGATGCGTGGACGTCCCAGCAGGGCCACCGCCTCCGGCACGGTCCCCACGACCTGATCGCGGCGGAGCACGCAGATGTGGACGTCGGGTACCAGCGAGATGGCGCGCCGCCCCTGGCCGGCGTCGTGCGTCATCATGATCGTGCCGGTCTCGGCCACGCCCACCAGGCACGTCGTGACGGCACAGGGGATGGCGTCGAGTTCGCGCGCGGACAGGCCGTGGTCCTCGACGAGTTCCACGCCGTATGGCCGCAACTCGGGAGCCAGCCGCGGATCGATCACCGCCGAGGGGATGCCGCGAGCATGCATGGTGCGCGTGATGGCCGCCGCGGGATCCCCTTCGGCGTCGGCCACGATGGCCTTGTAGTCCTCGAGGCGATCGACCATGAGCGCCACGGCGTCGACGTCCGCGGGCAGCGCGCGCGCGTAGGGGGCATCGGCCTCTACGAGCGGGGGCACGCGCAGCGCAGCGCGCACGTTGCTCAGCACGGTATCGCGGTGGCTCATCGCTGCTCCCACCATTCGCGGAAGGAGTGGCGCGCCCAGGTGGGCGAGGTGCGCGAGGCCGTCCACCTGCGCAGCACGGGCAGTGACAGGAGGTTCGGCAGCAGGGAGGCCGGTGCCAGGACCATGCCGAGTCGCTGCAGGGCACGGATGCGGGAGCCTTTCGCCAGGGTCCAGGCGACCGCGCGGAAGCCGAGTCGCTCCGGCAGCGCGGTATGGGTCTCGTGCACCTGCGCGCGGAGGTGCACGAGGATCGCCGGGATGTCGATCTTCACCGGACACACGTCGTAGCAGGCTCCGCACAACGTCGAGGCGAAGGGCAGGGTCTGGGCGTGCGGTGGCCCCTGCAGTTGCGGGGTGAGGATGGCGCCGATCGGCCCCGGGTACACCGAGCCGTAGGCGTGGCCTCCGGTGCGCTCGTACACCGGGCACACGTTCATGCAGGCCGAGCAACGGATGCAGGCCAGCGCCTCGCGGCCCACCTCGTCGGCGAGCGTGCGCACACGGCCGTTGTCCAGCAGCACGATGTGCACGTCCTGCGGCCCGTCGCCCGGCGTGACGCCCGTCCAGGTCGTCGTGTACGGGTTCATGCGCTCGCCGGTGGAGGAGCGGGGGAGCAGTTGCATGAAGACGTCGAGGTCGTCGAATGACGGCAGCAGCTTCTCGATGCCGACGACGGTGACGAGGGTCTCCGGCAGGGTGAGGCACATGCGGCCGTTGCCCTCGGACTCGACCACGACGAGGGAGCCGGTGTCGGCGATGGCGAAGTTGGCGCCACTCACCGCCATGCGCGCATCGAGGAAGCGCTCCCGCAGGTGTGCGCGCGCGGTCATGGCGAGGTCGCGCGGTTCGTTGCCGAGGTCTGCGGGCGCCTCGGGCAACTCGGCGCGGAAGAGATCGCGGATCTGGTCTCGGTTCTTGTGGATCGCCGGCACCAGGATGTGCGACGGGTGGTCGCCGGCCAACTGCACGATGAGCTCGGCGAGGTCGGTCTCCTTGGCCGCGATGCCCTCGGCGTGCAGGGCCTCGTTCAGCCCGATCTCATCGGTGGCGAGCGACTTCACCTTGACGATGGAATCGACGCCCTTGTCCTTTGCGATGGCGGCCACGATCTTGGTGGCGACGTAGGCATTGGGTGCCCAGTGCACGGTGGCGCCGGCGGCCGTGGCATTGCGCTCGAACTGCTCGAGCAGTTCCGGCAGGTCGCGCATGACGCGCATCTTGCGGGCATGGGCAGTGGTGCGCAGGGCCTCCCAGTCGTCCTTCTCCGCAACCACCTGCGCGCGCTTGGCGCGGATGGTGCTCGTCGCCCGCGCGAGGTTGCGGCGCAACTGCTGGTCCCCCAGGGCCTCGCGCGCCGCGTCCGGGAAGGCGGGGGAGATGCCGATGTAGGCGCGCCCCATCAGGCACCCACCGAGGCCAGCACCTCTGCGAGGTGGAGGGTGCGGATGGGCGAGCCGGTCTTCGCCAGCGCGCCACCGATGTTCATGAGGCACGAGGAGTCGACGGACACCAGGTACTCGGGGCGCACCGCGCTCACTGCGCGTGCCTTGTCCGTGACCATGGCAGCGGACACGTCGCTGTTCTTGACCGAGAAGGTGCCGCCGAAACCGCAGCACTGGTCAGCGCCCTCGTGCTCCACGAGTTCCAGTCCCCGCACCTCGCGCAGCAGTCGCTGCGGTCGATCGCCGACGCGTGCGACCCGCAATGAGTGGCATGACGCGTGGTACGCCACACGGTGCGGGAAGGTGGCGCCGACGTCGGTGATGCCGAGCACGTCGACGAGGAACTCGCTGAGTTCATGGACCCGCGGCACGGTCGCATCCACGCGGTCGGCCAGCGCGGTCGAGCCGTGGCGTCGCGCGGTGTCCGCGTGCTGGTGGCGGATCGAGCCCACGCACGACCCGGAGGGCGCGACGATGTGGTCGAAGCCGGCGAAGGCGTCGACGAAGCCCTCGATCATGGGCACGGCGTCGCGCGGGAAGCCGGTGTTGATGTGCATCTGCCCGCAACAGCCCTGCTGCTCCGGGAACTCCACCGAGACACCCAACCGTTCGAGCAACTCGACGGTGGCCCGGCCGGCGGCAGGGAAGAGCGAATCGGTGAGGCAGGTGACGAACAGACCGACTCGCATGGGGCAATCCTCGACGAGACCTTGAATCGTGTCAACGGATCCAGCCGGCCTTGGCAAGTAGTCGTGCGCCAGACGTGATCAAACCGTTACGGAAATCCCCTATTCACACCATTGACGGGCATTTCTTGAGCGACGTACTTTCGGTCTAGTCCATGAAACGTTCCAACGGAGATCATCACGTGGTTGAACTAACGCCGGCATTGCAGGTGCGAGGAGCACGCAAGGCCTTCGGCGGCGTCCAGGCCCTGAGCGGGGCGGAGATCGAACTATTCCCGGGCGAGATCCATGCCCTGCTGGGAGAGAACGGCGCCGGCAAGTCGACGCTGCTCAAGGCCCTTGCCGGAGTCCATCGCCTGGACGTGGGAGAGGTGACGGTCGCGGGGGTGCCGTTCGTGCCAGGTAGCACCCGCCGATCGCAGGAACAGGGCATCGCCGTCATCTACCAGGAGCCCAGCCTGTTCCCCGACCTCTCGCTTGCAGAGAACGTGTTCGTGGGCCGTCAACCGCTGGCCACCGGCCGCGTCGATTGGACGGCCATGAGCAGGGGCGCTGCCGAACTCTTCACTCGCCTCGGCGTGCAACTGGAGCCGGGCCGCAAGGCGCGGGGCCTGTCCATCGCGGACCAGCAGATCGTGGAGATCGCCAAGGCCCTGTCCATGTCGGCCAACGTCATCGTGATGGACGAGCCCACGGCGGCACTGTCCAGTGCCGAGGTCGACCGACTGTTCGGCGTCGCTCGCCGACTGCGCTCCGAAGGAGCGGCCGTGGTGTTCGTCAGCCACCGACTCGACGAGGTCTTCGCCCTGTGCGACCGCGTCACCATCATGCGCGACGGTGCCACCGTGCACACCTGCCCCATCGTCGACATCGACACCGCGCAGGTGGTGCG
>JAJXSV010000068.1 GCA_021784375.1 Actinomycetes bacterium
CGGCCCCGCGGCTAGACTCTGGCTGGTCGCGTGATGCGGCCTCCGCAGCCAGCGGCCTCATGTTTGCGAGTTGATATGCGTACTTCGGTCAAGGCGGTGGCGATCGCCGCGGCGGTCCTCATCGGTCTCACTGCGTGCTCCAAGCCAAAGCCGGAGGTCACCGTCTTCTCCGGTGCCAACTCGATCCACATCGCGGCCCTCTGCTGGACCGAGGACGGCTCCAGCGCCGTGGGCACCGCCGGCTGCTCGAACACGGACCTGCAGTCACTCATGAGTTCGGGCAGGGAACCGCAGCTCACCGTGGCGCAAGGTTCCACCATGGGCATCAGCGTCGACAGTGACGTCGCTGCCGCCGGCTGGCGCCCCTCGCTGCTCATCAACGGGCAGGCCCAGGTGCTCACCAACAACGTCCTGCACCGCCGCTACTGGAAGATGGTCTACCCGGAAACGGCGGCCACATCGCTCATGGGGACGCCGCTCACGCTGCAGATCGTCACCCAGGGCAGCAACGCCAAGGACCTGCGTGGCCTTTGGATCCTCAAGCTCAGCCCATCGGAGAACCCGAACAATGCATGATCTCGCGAGGTCCGCGGTCCTCGAGGTTGCGGATTCCGCGGCCCACGTGGGCGATTTCCTCGACAGTGAGCGCATCGGCGACGTCACTGTCCTGCGCTTCGCCTCGCTGCACCCCGGCTATCCGTTCTGGCACTGGTCCGTCGCCATCTCCGGCGAGGACCCCGGCACCATCAACGAGATATGGATGGAACCGGGGGAGGGCGCGCTGCGCGCGCCCGAATGGAAGCCGTGGTCCGATCGTGTGCGACCGGGTGACCTCGGCGCCGGTGACGTCGTCCCGACGGACGAGGACGACGAGCGCCTGCAACCGGGCTACGTGGACGCCGCAGATGACGAGCAGCGGACGCTGCACTGGGAACTGGGATTGGGTCGCGCCCGCGTGCTCTCCGCCGAGGGCTTGGCGGACGCCGCGGAGCGTTGGCGCAGCGGCGACGACGGCCCCGATTCGCAGATCTCGCGGCTCGCTGCCTACCCCTGCTCCACCTGCGCCTGGCTGCTGCCCATCGGTGGGCTGCTCGGCCAGGCCTTCGGGGTGTGCGCGCATGACATCTCGCCATCCGACGGTCATGTGGTGGCCCTCGATCACGGGTGCGGTGCGCACTCCGAGGTGAGAGCCGAACCCACACCGATCCCCGTCACCGAGATGCTGCTCGATGAGGAGGAGTTCATCCCGGTCGTGCGCCAGTCAGCCCCCGAGGCCACCGGCGAGGCGACGGCGCCTGCGCACGACGTGGCGGATGCCGAAGAGGCCGATGACGACGCCCGCGTAGGCGACGTCACGCCACCAGAGGTCGCCACGGCGGTCGAGGAAGCCGCTGAATAGCGTTGCCAGCACGGCGAGCACCGACCAGATGACGGTGCCGGTGTACGCCGCCTGAACGCCGTCCACGTCGAGTCGTCGAAGTCGCCGCGTTGCCACGCCGTCACATTACCTTTCCCTGACGCGCCCCTGATGTACGGTTGCCCCGCGTGCCTTCCCCGTGGTCACGCATGCAGGTCGTGGCCATCGCATCACAGGACATTCTGGAGTGGGTGTATGGCGTCTTCCCTTGATAGCTTCTTCAAGATCTCCCAGCGGGGATCAACGGTTTCTCGCGAGGTCCGAGGTGGCCTCGTGACCTTCTTCACGATGGCATACATCATCGTGTTGAACCCGATCATCCTCAGTGGCGCCAAGGACAGCACGGGCGCCCAGCTGAGCTTTGCGCAGGTCACTGCGGTGACGGCCCTGGTGGCCGGCGTGGTCACCATCCTGATGGGCGTTGCCGCCAACTTCCCGGTCGCCCTGGCCGCCGGACTCGGCCTCAACGGCTACGTCGCGTACGGCCTGGCTCCGCAGATGACCTGGGCTTCGGCCATGGGCCTGGTGGTGCTCGAGGGTGTCGTCATCCTGGCCCTCGTACTCACGGGATTCCGAACCGCCGTCTTCCGCGCCGTGCCCATGCAGTTGAAGTCGGCGATCGGCGTTGGCATCGGCCTCTTCATCACCATCATCGGTTTCGCCGATGCTGGCGTGGTCCGACCCGGTACAGCGACGCCCGTCTCCTTCGGCGTGAACGGTGAGCTGCAGGGCTGGCCCATCTTCGTGTTCCTCATCGGCCTGCTCGTCATCGCGGTGCTGGTGGCACGCAAGGTCAAGGGCGGAATCCTCGTCGGCATCATCGGCGGCACGGTCCTGGCCATGATCGTGGAGGCGGTCGCGAACGTCGGACCGAAGTTCGGCGCGGGCGGCAAGGTCAACCCGGTGGGCTGGGGCCTCAACGTCCCCAAACTGCCGGCCACACTGTTCGACACGCCTGACTTCGGCCTGCTCGGCAAGTTCAACATCTTCGGCGCCTTCAGCGCCATCGGCGTGGTGGCCGCGGTCCTCGCGATCTTCTCGCTCATGCTGTCCGACTTCTTCGACACCATGGGCACCGTGGTGGGCTTGGCCGGCGAGGCCGACCTGCTCGACGAGAAGGGCGAGCCGCCGGCGCTGCAGCAGATCCTGGTCGTCGACTCCATCGCCGCCATCGCCGGTGGCATGGCCTCGGCTTCGAGCAACACCGCGTACATCGAGTCCGCGTCGGGCATCGGTGAGGGTGCACGCACCGGCCTGGCCTCGGTGGTGACCGGAGTGCTGTTCCTCCTGTCGACGCTCATCGCCCCCATCGTCGGCATCGTGCCGTCCGAGGCGGCCACTCCGGCACTCGTCGTGGTGGGCTTCCTCATGATGCTGCAGGTGAAGAACATCGACTTCAGCGACTTCGAGATCGGCATCCCGGCCTTCCTCACCATCGCGGTCATGCCCTTCACCTACTCCATCTCCAACGGCATCGGCGCCGGCTTCATCTCCTACTGCGTGATCAAGGGAGCCAGCGGCAAGGCCAAGGAAGTGAAGCCGCTCATGTGGGTGGTGGCGACGCTGTTCGTGATCTACTTCGCGATCAACCCCATCAAGCAGCTCCTCGGCGTCTGACGTCCGTCGCCTCGGCCCCCGCACCCCTCGGGTGCGGGGGCCGTTCGTCATTCGCACCCCGGTACGATTGGCCATCGCGTAGGAGAGGAAACCCCTTGTCTCAACACGAACTCGTGCTGGTGGTTGATTTCGGGGCCCAGTACGCGCAGCTCATCGCGCGGCGGGTTCGCGAGGCGCAGGTCTACTCGGAGATCGTCCCCTTCAGCATCACGGCAGCAGAGGTTGCCGCCCGCCAACCGAAGGCGATCGTGCTCTCCGGCGGACCCTCCTCCGTCTACGCCCCGGGGGCGCCCCAGATCGATGCCGGCGTGTTCGAGCTCGGCATCCCGGTGTTCGGCATCTGCTACGGATTCCAGGCCATGGCCCAGGCACTCGGCGGCACGGTGAGCCGTACCGGCCTCTCCGAATTCGGGCGCACGGAACTCACGGTCACAGCCCCCGGTGTCCTGTTCGACGCGCTGCCGGCGTCCCAGTCGGTGTGGATGTCGCACGGTGATTCCGTGTCGATGGCGCCCGCCGGCTTCGCGGTAACCGCGACCACCGCAGGGGCTCCCGTCGCCGCCTTCGAGGACTCCGCTCGCCGTCTGGCCGGTGTGCAGTTCCACCCCGAGGTCATGCACAGTGAGCACGGCCAGCGTGTGCTCGAGCACTTCCTTTGGGACATCGCCGGCTGCGCACGGGATTGGACTACGAGCAACGTCGTCGAGGACCAGGTGCGCGCCATCCGCGAGCAGGTGGGGGATGACAAGGTCATCTGCGGCCTCTCGGGTGGCGTGGACTCCGCGGTGGCGGCGGCCCTGGTGCACCGCGCCATCGGCGACAACCTGACCTGCGTGTTCGTCGACCACGGGTTGCTGCGGGCCGGTGAGCGCGAGCAGGTGGAGCGCGAGTACGTCGCGGCCACCGGCATCCGCTTGGTCGTGGTGGATGCCTCGAAGCGTTTCCTGGACGAACTGGCGGAGGTGAGCGATCCGGAGACCAAGCGCAAGACCATCGGTCGACTCTTCATCCGGGTGTTCGAAGACGCCGCCCGCGACCTCGCGGCCGAGGGGGATGTGCGCTACCTCGTGCAGGGAACCCTGTATCCGGACGTCGTCGAGTCCGGACACGGTGCCGGCACCGCGGTGATCAAGTCCCACCACAATGTCGGCGGCCTGCCCGACGACCTGCAGTTCTCGCTCGTGGAACCGCTGCGCACCCTGTTCAAGGACGAGGTGCGCGCCGTCGGCGCCGAACTCGGGCTGCCTTCGGCCATGGTCTGGCGCCACCCCTTCCCGGGCCCCGGATTGGCCATCCGCATCGTCGGCGCCGTCAACCGGGAGCGCTTGCGCATCCTGCGCGCAGCCGATGCCATCGTCCGCGAGGAGACCACCGCGGCGGGGCTCGACCGCTCGATCTGGCAGTTCCCGGTGGTGCTGCTGGCGGATGTGCGCTCCGTCGGCGTGCAAGGCGACGGTCGTACCTATGGGCACCCGGTGGTGCTGCGGCCGGTCTCCAGCGAGGACGCCATGACCGCCGACTGGTCGCGCCTGCCCTACGAACTACTGGCCCGCATCTCGACGCGCATCACCAACGAGGTGCGCGAGGTGAACCGCGTGGTCCTCGACATCACGAGCAAGCCCCCGGGCACCATCGAATGGGAGTGAATCCGATGCTGCTCCTCGCGCACGCCGCCATCCGGGTCTCGCTCTCCGGGGAGTAGCGCGCAGATGACGCTCCCCGGTCGCCTTGCGCTCGTCGGATCGGGCGAGTACCTGCCCGTCATGCACGACGTGGAGGCCCACCTGCTCGAGGGCAGGCCGCCTCGATACGTGCAGTTGGCGACCGCGGCCGCGCCCGAGGGCGACGCCTCCCTACGCCACTGGCACGAGTTGGGCGCCTCCGCCGCTGCACGATTGGGCGTGGAGCAGGTCGTCATCGACGTGCGCAGCCACGAGGATGCCGATGACCCTGCATGGGCGGCGCGCATCGAGGGAGCGGGCCTCATCTACCTCTCCGGTGGGAACCCGAACTTCCTCGCCCAGACCCTCCTGGGCAGCGCGGTCTGGCGGGCGATCGCCGCCGCCTGGATGGCCGGTGCGTCGATCGCCGGCTGCAGCGCCGGTGCCATGGCGCTCGCCGGTCATGTCGCGGACTTCCGGCATCCGCGCAGTTCCGGGACACCCGGGCTCGGCCTGCTCCCCGGCATTCGCGTGCTCCCGCACTTCGACCGCATGTCGAAATGGGTTCCCGACTTCGCGATGCATGCCGCGTTCGCCGGGGAGGCGCGCGTCATCGGGGTGGACGAGGACACCGCGCTCGTCGGCGAGCCGAGTGCGGAACGCCATTGGGATTTCACGGTCATGGGCCGTCAGTCGGCTTGGATCGTGGCTCCCGAACGTCGTACCCGCATCGAGTCCGCGATCAGCTTCGCGGTTGCGCGCGCGTAGCTCCTCGCCAGCGGGGGCGGTCAGCGCTTGGCGAGCCGCAGCAGCACGTTGCGGTCGCTCGGTGCGCCCTCGAGCACGTCGAGCACGTGCTCGCCCTCCTGGCGCTGCCAGTTGTTGGCGGCCAGCCAACGCGAGAGGCCGGCGACGGCATCGTTGTCGCCGAGGTCCGCGAGATCGGGGCGCACGGTGCCGTGGTGATCGAAGACGTAGGTGGCGATCACCAGGTGCGACGCGTTCTCGAGCAGTTCCACGACGCGCGACTGTTGCGGCCAGTCGATGAGCGACGACGTGCGCACATGCCAGAAGCCATGGGCCTCGTGATCGCCATGGAAGGTGATCTCGTGGCGGTGGGTGTGGCCGGCGAGCCAGAGGACCACCTTGGGGAATTGGAGCAGCAATGCCACCACCTCATCGGCGAGGGCCGGGGCCCGATCGTCGATGGTGTACCCGTTCACGAGGGTGTCGATCGGGTGGTGTGACATGACGATGACATAGCGATCACCGGCGGCCTGCAGGACGTCGCGCAGCCATTCGAACTGCGTGCGGTCGACGCAGCCGTGCCAGCCGCCGTGCCGGTTCACGGTGTCGAGCGCGACCAGCAGCACGCTGTCGCCGAGTTCCCGCGTCCAATAGGCGTTGCGATTGCTCACGTTCTCCGCGGAGAAGCCGTGGCCGTGGCCGCAGGCGAGGTGGGCGGCCGCGTAGTCCCCGGCCTGCATGAAGCCCCGTTCGGCATCAGCGGTCACCGGCACGGTCGGCCAATCCGGCACCGCGGGGAAGGTGGCGGGACCGATGGGGGAGAAGTCGAGCAGCAGCTTCACCACATCGACGCCAGCGCCGGCACGGGTGATGCGGCGGTCGCCCGTCGTCATCGCCTGCACGGTGTCGTCGGGCGGGGTCACCCCCTGCAGCAGCGCATCGTGGTTGCCGTGGATGGCCAGCCACTCGTGGTGCAGACCAGGCGAGGTCACCGCCCGTTGGGCCACCGTGAAGAAGCCCGGGATGGTGGGAAAGCCGTGGAGGCGGCGCGGAAGGTCGTCGGCGCCTCCCTCAGGATGCCAGTAGCGATCGTCGGGATCACTGGGGCCACCCACGCCCTCCCAGCGTCCCGGGTCACCGCTCGCGGGTTCCACCGAGCCGCCGTCGAGGAGCGTGTGATACCAGCGCATCTCGTTCCATTGGGCGTTGTCCACCGTGTCACCGGTGATCACGACGACGTCGATCGGCGCACCCGACGGCCCCGACTGGATGGCGTTGGCCGCGTCGATGGCAGACGCCAGCACCTGGGTCGTGAGCATCTCCTGTGGCCGGTAGACCCCGACGTAGCCGATGGCCTCGGCGAAGACGCTGTCGGGATCCGCGTAGCGATCGAAGTACTCGACCCGCGACGGCGACTGCGCATCGCAGATGTGGAGGTCGGACAGATGGATGAGGGAGGCCAGCGACTGCCAGTCGGCGTCCACGTCGATGGGTTCGCCCGGCATCGGGATCACGGCTCGGAACTCGCCGGGCACGCGGGGCGACCGCGTGAGCCGGGAGGCGCGCGTGTCACTCATCGATGAGGGCCACCGCTTCCTGGTGCTGGATCACGACCTCGTTCGTCATGGCGCGTGCCATGACCTCGGTGCCAGCGGTGAAGTCGCGGGCGATCACACTGGGCATGTCGACGAGGAGGAACTGCCCGGCGTCGAGCTTCACCGTGAGCCGGGTGACCGAGCCGAAGAACGAGGTGGAGCTCACGACACCGCTGGAACCGTCGGACGCCCCATCCCGGCTCACCAGGGAAACCGACTCGGGACGCAGCAGGGCGTTGGCGGCACCCCCGATGGGGATCTCGTCTGAGCCGGTGGCTACCGCCAGCGCGCGGCCGAGCACCTCCACCGTGCCATCGCCGGCGACCGTGGTCGGCACGGCATTGTTCGTGCCCACGAAACTGGCGACGAAGGGCGTCGCCGGGCGCGCGTACAGCACCGCCGGCACGTCGAGCTGCTCGAGGTTGCCGGCACGCATGACACCGACGCGGTCCGCGATGGCCATCGCCTCCTCCTGGTCGTGCGTGACGAACAGGGTGGTGATGCCGACCTCGATCTGCAGCCGCCGGATCTCATCGCGCAACTGCGTGCGGACCTTGGCGTCGAGCGCGGAGAGCGGTTCGTCGAGCAGCAGCACATCGGGCTGGATGGCGATGGCCCGGGCGAGTGCGACGCGCTGGGCCTGACCGCCGGACATGGCGTGCGGGTAGCGGTCACGCTGCTCACCCAGCCCCACCAGTTCGAGCAACTCGGCGGCTCGCTTCAGGCGCTCGGGCTTGGCCACCCGCCGGACGCGCAGCCCGAAGGCGACGTTCTCCGCGGCGGTGAGGTTCGGGAAGAGCGAGTACGACTGGAACACCATGCCCATGTTGCGCTTGGACGCGGGGATGGCCGTGATGTCCCTTCCACCGACGATGATCTCGCCGGAGTCCGGCTGGTCGAGGCCGGCGAGCAACCGCAGGGCCGTCGTCTTGCCACAACCCGAGGGACCGAGCAGGGCGATGAGCTCACCCGGCTGCAGGGTGAGGTTCAGGTTGTCGAGGGCGACAACAGGACCGAAGGTGCGACGCAGGTTGCGGAGTTCGACCCCCGTGCTGGTGCGTTCCATTCCTAGGCCTTCCTGCGGCGATCTGCGAACGAGATGAGGACGAGCAATACCCACGCGAAGGCGAGGCTGGCCACGGACAGCGCCACCGAGAGCGACGCATCGGATTGCCCGACGGTGGCGATCCAGGTGGGGAAGGTGTTCCAGAGCATGAGCGATGCCATCGTGAACTCCCCGAGCACCAGCGCGATGGTGAGGAACATGGCACCGAAGATGCCCGATCGGAGGTTGGGCGCCACGATGCGTACGAGCACGGTGAACCAGGACGCACCCAGGCCCCGGGCGGCGTCGACGATGGTCTTGACGTCCAGGTTCATGAGCCCCGCGTCGAGGGCGCGGAAGGTGAAGGGCATGGCGAGCACCACGTACTCGAAGCCGAGCAGGTCGGCCGACCCCAGCCAGGACACGGGCATCACATTGACGACCCCGAGGACGAGCACGATGGGCGGGATGACCAGGGGCTGGAGCGAGATGAACTCGACGAGTCGCCGGTACTTCTTGGCCCCCAGATGCACCATGGTGACCGTCGGCACCATGATGGCCAGTGAGAGCACCACCGAGATGACGGTGAGCCGCAGGGTCAGCATGACGACGTCCCGCAGGTCCGTCTGCTGGAAGATCGCGCGGTAGGCGTTGAGTCCGTGCGTCCCGTTGTTCTCCCGCAGGGAGAACTCGGTGGCGCTCACGAGCGGGAGCATGAAGTACAGCGCGATCAACGCCAGGATGGCCCAGGCGAAGATGTGCCGTTCGCGGCGGCGCCTCACTACTGCAGCCATTTGGCGGCTCGCTTCTGGGTGGCGTTGTAGATGGACATGGCGATGGCGACGATGACGATCATGCCGAAGCCCAGCGCGAAGCCGAGGTTGGCCTTGTCCGCGATGACGTTGCCGGAGAGCAGCGAGCCGATCTGCAGGGGCACGAGGGGCAGGGTGCCCGACGTGAGCGCGCGCGCGGTCGCGTACGCCGCGAAGGCGTTGGCGAACAGCAGCAGGAAGGCGCCGGCCACCGGCGCGAAGAGGATGGGCCCGCCCACGTGCAGCCAGTACTGGCGTGTGCTCGCGCCCAGGTTGGTTGCGGCCTCGCGCCACTCCCGCTTCTGCGCGTCGAGCGCAGGGAGGATGACGATGACCATGAGTGGGATCTGGAAGTACAGGTAGACGAGCAGGAGTCCGCTGAACCCGAAGAGCGTCCACCGGCCGCCGTAGATGTCGATGCCGATGCGCTGCAGCCACTCAGTGACCATGCCGTAGGTACCGAGTGCGGCGATGAACATGAAGGCAAGTGGGATCCCGCCGGTGTTGGCGAAGACGCCTGCTGCCGTCTGCACGATCTTGCGCAACCAGGTGTTCCCGGTCTTGAGCAGCGCGTAGGTGGCGGCGAATCCGACGAGGGTCCCGGTACTCGCGGACCACAGCGAGAGCTTGAGGCTCTCCACGAAGGAGTCGAAGTAGATGGTCTGGATGCTCTCTGCGACATTGGCCAGCGTCCAGTGGTGCTGCTGATCCTGGAAGGCCTTGATGACCACCATGATGGTCGGGGCGCCGAAGAAGATGAGCGTGTAGACGAAGAAGGGGAGGAGTCCGGCCAGGTTCCGCGCCTTGCGCAGCACCCGCCGACGACGCACCGCGCGGCTGGGGCGAACCCCAGCCGCGACGGTGGACTGCGTCAGGATCGACACGTCAGATCTTCGACCAGTTCTGCGCAACCGTGACCTTGGCCAGCAGGATCTGCACGAGCGTGGCGAACGTGGGCTTGGCGCTTGCCGGCATCGCCGGCAGTGCCGCCAGGTACGTCTTGTTCGCAGTGCGTGCCTTGGTCATGGCTGCGAGACGGATCGGACGGGCGCCACCCTTGAGCCAGAGGTTCTGACCGGCGTCGCTGTAGAGGAACTCCTCCCACAGCTTGGCGGCGGCGGGGTGCGGGCTGTTCTTCACGATGGCCTGGGCGTAGAAGCCGCCGTACTGGGCATCGGACGGCACGACGACCTTCCAGTCGACCTTGCCGGTCGTCTCATCCTTGTACTTGGCCTGCAGGTAGTCCCAGTCCAGCGTGATCGGGGTCTGGCCCGACTGCACGGTGGCAGGCGTCGCCTGCACCGGGATGAAGTTGCCCGCAGCCTTCAGCTTCGAGAAGAAGTCGATGCC
>JAJXSV010000069.1 GCA_021784375.1 Actinomycetes bacterium
TCCTGGTCGGCATCAACCTGCTGCGTGAGGGGCTGGACCTTCCCGAGGTGTCGCTCGTGGCCATCCTCGATGCGGACAAGGCAGGCTTCCTGCGCTCCGCCACCTCCCTCATCCAGACCATCGGACGGGCTGCACGCAACGTGAGCGGTCAGGTCATCATGTACGCAGACGCCGTGACCCCGGCCATGGCCCAGGCCATCTCGGAGACGAACCGTCGACGCGCCAAGCAGGTGGCCTACAACACGGCGAACGGCATCGATCCGACACCCCTTCGCAAGCGGATCGCCGACATCACGGACACCCTGAGCCGGGAGGACGAGGACACGGCGAGCCTGCTGTCCGAGGCCCGGGCCGCGCGCGGGGTGAAGGTGCGGGGAGGCAACGCCGCGGTCGCGGACCTCATCGCTGAGATCGAGGAGCTCACGGCCGCCATGCACGCGGCGGCCTCCGAACTGCAGTTCGAGGTGGCAGCCCGCTACCGTGACGAGGTGAACGAGCTCAAGCGCGAGCTGCGCGCCATGCAGGAAGCCACACGATGAACGTCACCACGCTGCAGTGGTGCGTGCTCATCGCAATCATCACCATCCTCTTCATCTTCGACTTCGTCGCCGCCGATCGCACCAAGGCGGAGTTCACCCATGCCAAGGCACTCAAGTGGATCGCCTTCTACGTCATGGCTGCCGTGCTCTTCACGGTGTGGATCCACCAGCAGTGGTCGGCCGAGTACGCGACCCAGTTCGTCGCCGGCTACGTGACCGAGTACAGCCTGAGCATCGACAACCTCTTCGTCTTCCTCGTCATCCTCAATTCCTTCGAAGTTCCCAAGGAGACCTGGCACCGCGTCCTGCTGCTCGGCATCGGGCTGGCGCTCTTCCTCCGCGCGCTCATGATCGCTGCGGGGACCACGCTCATCAACCGCTTCGTGGGTGCGTTCCTGGTCTTCGGCGCCTTCCTGCTCTGGACCGCTTGGCATGTGGCCAGGGAGCAGGACCCGGAGGAGGAGACGGAGAACAAGCTCGTCACCTGGGTGCGTCGCATCGTCCCGGTCACGGAGGAGTACCACGGCAAGCGCCTGACCCTGCACCTGGGCAACGTGCGGCATGTCACCCCGCTGGCGCTCGTCATGGTCGCAATCGGCACGACGGACCTGCTGTTCGCGTTGGATTCCATCCCCGCCATCCTCGGCCTCACCAGCGAGGGCTTCCTCGTGCTCGCCTCGAACGCCTTCGCCCTCATGGGGCTGCGGCAGCTGTTCTTCCTGGTGCAGGGGCTGCTCGATCGCCTGATCTTCCTGTCGCGAGGCCTGGCGGTGGTCCTCGCCTTCATCGGCGTGAAGCTCATGCTGCATGCCGTGCACGAGCTGTGGTGGCACGATGTGCCCGACATCTCCACGGGAACCTCGCTTCTCGTCATCACTGCCGTCCTCCTGGTGACGGCAGTCCTCTCGCTGGGCGTGGACGCGCGCCGCCGCCGTGACGACGGCATCGGAAGGCAGGAGTAGGGCGTGAACAACGATGAACTCGTCATTCGTGGTGCGCGCGAGCACAATCTGAAGAACGTCTCACTGACGATCCCGCGAGACTCGCTCGTGGTCTTCACCGGATTGTCGGGCTCGGGCAAGTCGAGCCTGGCGTTCGACACCATCTTCGCCGAGGGCCAGCGTCGCTACGTCGAGTCACTCAGCGCATACGCCCGCCAGTTCCTCGGGCAGATGGACAAGCCGAACGTCGACTTCATCGAGGGACTCTCGCCCGCGGTGTCGATCGACCAGAAGTCGACGTCCAGGAACCCACGCTCGACCGTCGGGACCATCACGGAGGTCCACGACTACCTGCGCCTGCTGTTCGCGCGCATCGGGCAGCCCCACTGCCCGGTCTGCGGCGATCCCATCTCCAAGCAGAGTGCGCAGCAGATCGTGGACAGGGTGCTGGAGATCGAGGAGGGCACCCGCTTCCAGGTGCTCGCGCCGGTCATCCGGGAACGCAAGGGTGAGTACGTGGACCTGGTGCGCGCGCTCGGCGTCCAGGGCTACGCGCGTGTGCGCGTCGATGGCGTGGTGCATGCGATCGCCGAGGTGCCCACCTTGAAGAAGCAGGAGAAGCACACCATCGAGGTGGTGGTGGACCGCCTGGCCGTGAAGTCGTCCGCCCGCAAGCGCATCAACGACTCGATCGAGACGGCACTCGGTCTTGGTGGCGGCGTGGTCATCCTCGACTTCGTCGACCTCCCCGACGGCGACCCCCGACGTGAGCGCACCTTCTCCGAGCATCTCGCCTGCCCACGCGACGGCCTTTCCTTCGAGGCCCTCGAGCCGCGTTCGTTCTCCTTCAACTCACCCTTCGGCGCCTGCCCGGACTGCACCGGCCTGGGCACCCAGTTGGAGGTCGATCCCGAGCTCATCGTGCCGGACGACGAGCTCTCGCTCGCGGAGGGCGCGCTCGCGCCCTGGGCCAATGGCCACATGTTCGAGTACTTCCAACGTCTGCTCCAGGCACTGGCCGACGAACTCGGGTTCGACATGCGTACACCCTGGAGGGAACTGTCGACCGCGGCCCGGGAGGCGGTCATGCACGGCCATGACCACGAGGTCCATGTGCGGTATCGCAACCGCTACGGGCGCATCCGCGAGTACTCCTCGGGATTCGAGGGTGTGGTCTCGTTCGTCGAGCGCAAGCACAAGGAGTCGGAGTCGGATACGAGCCGTGAACGCTACGAGGGCTTCATGCGCGTGGTGCCCTGCGTGGCCTGTGGCGGACGGCGGCTCAAGCCGCTGATCCTCGCGGTGCGCATCGCCGACCGCTCCATCGCCGACATCTCCGCCATGTCGATCGGGGAATCGGCCGCCTTCCTGCGCAGCCTCAAGCTCACGGCTCGCGACAAGCAGATCGCGGAGCGAGTGCTCAAGGAGGTGAACGAGCGGCTGAAGTTCCTGGTGGACGTGGGCTTGGACTACCTGTCGTTGGACCGTGCCGCCGCCACCCTGGCAGGGGGTGAGGCGCAACGTATCCGCCTCGCCACCCAGATCGGCTCAGGGCTCACCGGCGTGCTCTACGTCCTCGACGAACCGAGCATCGGACTGCACCAGCGCGACAACCATCGGCTCATCGAGACGCTGGTGCGTCTCCGCGACATCGGCAACACGCTGATCGTGGTGGAGCATGACGAGGACACCATCCGAGCGGCCGACTGGATCGTCGACATCGGTCCTGGCGCGGGCGAACACGGTGGCGAGGTCGTGGTCTCGGGGACCTTCGAGGACCTGGTCTCGAACCCACGGAGCATCACCGGCCAGTACATGTCGGGTGCCCTCTCGCTCGAGACCCCGCTCGTCCGCCGGCCCGTCGATCCCAAGCGCATGCTGCGGGTCGAGGGGGCCGCTGAGCACAACCTGAAGGACGTCGACGTCGACTTCCCGCTCGGTGTCCTCACCGCGGTGACGGGCGTGAGCGGATCCGGCAAGTCCACGCTGGTGAACGACGTGCTGTACACGGCCCTGGCGCGCGAACTCAACGGGTCGCACGCGGTGCCAGCCCGGCACAAGCGGATCAAGGGCATGAACCACCTCGACAAGGTCGTGCATGTCGATCAGAGCGCCATCGGGCGCACCCCGCGCTCCAATCCGGCCACCTACACCGGCGTGTTCGACCACGTGCGGAAGCTCTTCGCGGAGACCGCCGAGGCCAAGATCCGCGGGTACCAGCAGGGCCGCTTCTCGTTCAACGTCAAGGGCGGACGCTGTGAGGCCTGCTCGGGCGACGGCACCATCCGCATCGAGATGAACTTCCTGCCCGACGTCTACGTGCCCTGCGAGGTGTGCCATGGCGCCCGGTACAACCGGGAGACGCTCGAGGTGCACTTCAAGGGGAAGACCATCGCCCAGGTGCTGGACATGCCGATCGCGGAGGGACTGGAGTTCTTCGCCGCCGTCCCCGCCATCGCCCGACACCTGCAGACGCTGGTCGACGTGGGTCTCGGCTACGTACGCCTGGGCCAGCCCGCGACGACGCTGTCGGGCGGGGAGGCCCAGCGCGTCAAACTGGCGGCGGAGTTGCAGAAGCGCTCCACCGGCCGCACCGCCTATGTCCTCGACGAGCCGACGACGGGATTGCACTTCGAGGACATCCGCAAACTCCTCATCGTGCTGCAGTCGCTGGTGGACAAGGGCAACACGGTCATCGTGATCGAGCACAACCTCGATGTCATCAAGAGCGCCGACTGGGTCGTCGACATGGGGCCCGAGGGTGGCTTCCGCGGCGGCCGGGTCGTCGTCGAGGGGACACCGGAGACGGTGGCCAGGCACAAGCAGAGCCACACCGGCAAGTTCCTCAGACCCCTCCTGGCCTGATCGTGGCTGATCCCTCCAGCTACCGGCCGAGCACCTCGGACATCCCGGAACAACCGGGCGTCTATCGCTTCCGCGATGCGCGTGGCACCGTTGTGTACGTCGGCAAGGCACGCAGCCTGCGTTCCCGCCTGACCTCGTACTTCCAGGACCCCGCGCAACTGCACCCACGGACCTTCGCCATGGTGAACGCGGCCAGTTCTGTCGACTGGGTCGTCGTCCGTACCGAGGTCGAGGCCCTGCAGTTGGAATGGCAGTGGATCAAGGAATTCGATCCGCGGTACAACGTGCGCTTCCGCGATGACAAGTCCTACCCGTGGCTCGCCATCACCATGAATGAGGAGTTCCCCCGAGCCCAGGTGCTGCGCGGCGAACGTCGCAAGGGCGTCCGCTACTTCGGTCCCTACGTGCAGGCGTGGGCGATCCGCGAGAGTCTCGACCTGCTGCTCCGCGTGTTCCCGGTGCGCACATGCAACGCGTCGGTGTTCCGGCGCGCCGAACTCGCGAGCCGTCCATGCCTGCTCGGCTACATCGCGAAGTGCAGTGCCCCCTGCGTGGGCCGCATCGACGCCGAGTCACACCGACGGATCGCCAACGACCTGGCCGCCTTCCTGGACGGGAACACCGCGCCTACGCTGCGCCGTCTCCGCGAGGACATGCAGGCAGCCGCGGTCGAGGAGAACTTCGAGCTCGCCGCCCGCCTGCGTGACGACCTGGCGGCCCTGGAAGGCGTACTCGGCAAGCACGCGGTCGTGCTCGGGGAGGATGTCGACGCCGACCTCATCGGCCTCGCCGAGGACGAGCTCCAGGCAGCGGTCCAGCTCTTCCACGTGCGCGGCGGGCGTGTGCGTGGCCAGCGGGGGTTCGTACTGGAGCGGCCGCTGGAATCCACGACGGAGGAACTCGTCGCGCAGATCTGCGAGCGCATCTACGGCGGGGAGGAGGGCGAGTACGTGCCGAAGCTCGTGCTCGTGCCCGCGGAGCCGCCGGATGCCGCCGCGCTCGAGGAGTGGCTCGCCGAGCGGCGCGGCACCAGCGTCGAGGTCCGCGTGCCCCAACGCGGTGACAAGCGCACACTCATGGACACCGTGCGTGCCAACGCCGTGCAGGCGCTCATGCGTTCCAAGCTCTCGCGAGCCACCGACCTCACATCCCGCAGCCGTGCACTGGCGGAGTTGCAGGCCGCGCTGCAATTGGACGAAGCGCCCCTGCGCATCGAGTGCATCGACGTCTCGCACCTGCAAGGCGACGACGTCGTGGCATCGCTGGTGGTGTTCGAGGACGCGCTGCCGAAGAAGCGCGACTATCGGCGCTTCGTCATCCGCCATGGCCGGGGCAACGACGACGTGGCATCGATTGCTGAGGTTGTCCGCCGCCGCTTCACGCATGTCGATGCGGGGGAGGAGCGCACCTTCCGCTACGAACCGGGCCTGCTCGTCATCGATGGCGGCAAGCCACAGGTGCATGCGGCCCAGCGCGCGCTCGCCGACATCGGGCGGATCGACATCCCCGTCGTGGGCCTGGCCAAGCGCCTGGAGGAGATCTGGGCCGGGGACGCCCCCGAGCCGGTCATCCTCTCGCGCAGCAGTGAAGCGCTCTACCTGCTCCAGCGCGCGCGCGACGAGGCGCACCGTTTCGCCCTCGCGCACCAGGTGAATCGCCGTGCCAAGCGCAGCACCGCATCCGCCCTCGACGCCATCCCCGGACTGGGTGAGGCGCGGAAGCAGCAACTGCTCAAGGCCTTCAAGAGCGTGAAGCGCATCAGGGCAGCATCGTCGGAGGAATTGTTGGCCCTACCGGGATTCGGGCCCAAACTCGTGGCGCAGATCCAGCAGTCCCTTGCCAAGGCCGGCACGGGATTGCCAGCATTCGATGCGGAGACCGGCGAAGTGCTCGACGAGGGGAAGACCTGATGGACGTCGTACTGCTCACCGGCATGTCGGGGGCCGGACGCTCCACTGCAGCCCGTGCGCTCGAGGACATCGGCTTCTTCGTCACGGACAACCTGCCGCCACAACTGCTGCCCGACGTGCTGCGGATCGCGCACGAGCAGCACCTCGAGCGGTTGGCCGTGGTGGTGGATGTCCGAGGTGGCCGGATGTTCGCCGACCTCGCCGAGTCCCTCGCCGTCCTGCGCCGATCCCAGGACCGACCCACGATCGTGTTCCTCGAGGCCAGCGATGACGTGCTCGTGCGTCGCTTCGAGTCCAATCGTCGGCCGCATCCCCTGCAGGGTTCCGGTCGGGTGCTGGAGGGACTGAGCCGGGAGCGGGAGATCCTCGCGCCGCTGCGGGGCGATGCGGACCTGCTGCTCGACACCAGTGGCATGACCCTGCATGACCTGCGCCGTGCCGTGGAACGCTCCTTCGACGCCACAGTCGCCGCCCGCCTGAAGGCCACCGTGGTCTCCTTCGGATTCAAGTACGGAATCCCCGTGGACGCCGACTTCGTCGCGGATATGCGATTCCTGCCCAACCCCTACTGGGTCGCGGAGCTGCGCGACCTCACCGGACGGGACGCGGCGGTGAACGACTTCGTCGTCTCACGTCCCGGTGCCGCCGAGTTCCTCGACGCCTACTCGACGCTCATCCAGACCGTCGCGGACGGCTACCTCGTCGAGGGCAAGCGCTTCGTCACCATCGCCATCGGCTGCACGGGCGGCAAGCATCGCAGTGTCGCCATCGCGGAGAACCTGGCAGTCCGCTTGGTGAAGGTGGGCGTCGAGAGCGCGGTCATCCACCGCGACCTCGGACGAGAATGAACGGAGCACCTCGCGCCGGGGCTCGCGTGGTGGCCCTCGGGGGAGGCCATGGGCTCTCCGCCACCTTGCAGGCGCTGCGCCGTGTCACGGACGACATCACGGCCGTGGTGGGCGTCTCGGACGATGGCGGGAGCAGTGGGCGGCTGCGGCGGGAATTCGGCGTGATACCGCCCGGTGACCTGCGCATGGCACTGGCCGCGCTCTGCGGCGATGACGCCTGGGGTCGCACTTGGGCGCGCGTCGTGCAGCACCGCTTCGGCGGCACCGGCGAGTTGAGCGGCCATGCGCTGGGGAACCTGCTCATCGCGGGACTGTGGGAGCACACCGATGACATCGTGACGGGCCTGGCCTGGGTGGCGGAACTGCTCGATGCGCATGGGCGCGTGCTGCCGCTTGCGAACCAGCCGCTGGACATCGTCGCTGAGGTGGTCGGGCTGCAGGAGGCCGACCCCGAGGCAGTGTCCACCGTGATCGGTCAGGTGGCGGTGGCACGGACGCAGGGGAGCGTGCGATCCATCCGCCTGGAACCTGGGGACGCGTGTGCCTGTCCGCAATCCCTCGCCGCGGTTGCCGAGGCCGACGCCATCATCATGGGCCCGGGCTCCTGGTACACCTCGGTCATGCCGCACATCATGCTCGCCGACATGCGGCAGGCCATCGAGACGGCGCGCGGCAAGCGCATCTGCATCCTGAACCTGAGCGCCCACGACGCCGAGACGCGTGACTTCGAGGCACATACCCACCTCGACGTGCTCGGTGCGTTCGCGTCGGGGCTGCGCTTCGACGTGGTGCTCGTCGATCGCACCATGATGGTCGACGTGGACGCGCTCACGGCGAGCGCCAGACGTCTGGGTGCCACGGTTGAAGTGGCAGACCTCGCGCAGGCGCCGGGCTCCGCGCAGCACAGTCCCGACCTGCTGGCAGCGGCCCTGCGCAAGTTGCTGCCTGCGCGATTTCCGGAGCCCGTGGCAGGATGACCGCATGGCAATGACCGCGGGCGTGAAGGACGAGCTTTCGCACCTGTCCGTCACCAAGGCATGTGACCGCAAGTCCGAGGTGGCAGCCCTCCTGCGCTTCGGTGCCGCCCTCCACCTCGTGAGCGGCAAGCTCGTCGTCGAGGCCGAGTTGGAGCATGCCGCCGCGGCCCGTCGCCTGCGCCGTGAGATCTTCGAGGTGTTCGGGCACGAGGCGGAGTTCTCGATCGTGCAGCCGTCGGGGATACGCAAGGGCACGCGCTACGTCGTGCGTGTCGCGAACGGGGGTGAGCGCCTCGCCGTCCAGGTCGGTCTGGTCGATGCGCAGAAGCGCCCCATCCGCGGCCTTCCCCCGTCCGTCATCTCCGGCGGCATGTGTGATGCTGCGGCAGCCTGGCGGGGGGCCTTCCTCGCGCATGGCTCGCTCACGGAACCCGGTCGTGCCGGATCACTCGAGATCACCTGTCCGGGACCGGAGGCGGCACTGGCGCTCGTGGGGTGCGCCCGGCGCCTCGGCGTCGCGGCCAAGGCCCGTGAGGTGCGCGGCGTCGATCGGGTGGTCGTGCGCGACGGCGATGCGATCGGCAAGTTGCTCACCCACATGGGTGCCCATGAGTCGCTCATGCAGTGGGAGGAACGGCGCATGCGGCGCGAGGTGCGTGCCACCGCCAACCGCCTCGCCAACTTCGACGATGCCAACATGCGGCGGAGCGCCCGCGCCGCCGTGGCTGCTGCAGCACGGGTGCAGCGTGCGCTGGAGATCCTCGCGGACGACGTGCCCGACCACCTGGCCGAGGCCGGCCGCCTCCGGGTCACGCACGGTCAGGCCAGCCTCGAGGAGTTGGGCTCGTTGGCCATGCCGCCGATGACCAAGGACGCGGTGGCCGGTCGCATCCGCCGCCTGCTCGCCATGGCCGATGAGCGAGCGCACGAACTCGGTGTCCCCGACACCGAGGCCTCGCTCAATCCCGACCATGAGCGTGACTAGGGAGGCGTCTCCCCACCGTGGACGCGGTGAGCAGCCGCCTGCCGGTGCGACCGTGGACGCCCGGGATCGCGCCCGCAGGACCTTGGGCCCCGGAGGGTCGCGCCAAGTGGTTGCGAATCCTTACGAATATCGCCCAACGGCCCTGCCCGAATGCCGAGCGCGGCGTTACGCAAGCCGACCGGCGCAGATAGAATTCATCCGCTCACACGCAACCATCTAGCCCAGGGAGTCCCCGTGACCGTCAAGGTCGGTATCAATGGCTTCGGCCGCATTGGCCGCAATTACTTCCGCGCCATCCTCACGCAGGGTGCAGATATCCAGGTCGTCGGCATCAACGACCTCACCGATATCAAGACCCTGGCCCACCTCCTGAAGTACGACTCGATCCTCGGTCGCCTGCCGGTGTCGGTCGCAGTCGAGGGCGACGCCATCGTCGTAGACGGCAAGGCCATCAAGATCGTGGCGGAGCGCGAACCCGCGAACCTGCCGTGGGCCGCACTCGGTGCGGACATCGTCATCGAGTCGACCGGTCGCTTCGTCGACGCCGAGTCCGCCGGCAAGCACCTGTCCGCGGGTGCCAAGAAGGTCATCATCTCGGCCCCGGCCAAGGGTGAGGACATCACGATCGTCATGGGTGTCAACGACGGCCTCTACGACGCCGCGGCGCACCACATCATCTCCAACGCCTCCTGCACCACCAACTGCCTTGCTCCCATGGCGAAGGTGCTCGATGAGCAGTTCGGCATCGTCAAGGGCATGATGACCACCATCCACGCGTACACCAACGACCAGGTCATCCTCGACTTCCCGCACAAGGACCTGCGTCGCGCCCGCGCTGCAGCCACCAACATGATCCCCACCACCACGGGTGCGGCCAAGGCCATCTCGCTCGTACTGCCGCAGCTCAAGGGCAAGCTCGACGGTTACGCCATGCGCGTACCGGTCCCGACCGGCTCCGCGACCGACCTCACGGTCGAGTTTTCGCGCGAGGTCACCAAGGCCGAGATCAACGAGGCCATCAAGGCCGCTGCGAACGGTGCCCTCAAGGGCATCCTCGACTACACCGAGGACCCGATCGTCTCCTCCGACATCGTGACGGACGCGCACTCCAGCATCTTCGACGCCGG
>JAJXSV010000070.1 GCA_021784375.1 Actinomycetes bacterium
ACCGCTGGCCTGGATGAGCGCCTGAATGAGAAGGGCTACATCGTGCCCGGGCTGGGCGATGCGGGTGACCGCCTCTACGGCACGGTCTGAGCGGGCCTGACCGCGCTGCGTGTACCGGTGGGGAGAGCGCGCCCGCTGGACCCGCCTCGCGCAAGCGGACGTATGCGCCCGCATGTCGCTCACTCGGCCAGGAAGTTCTGGAACTGCCAGGGATCCTCGTCGAGCTCCAGGCCGTCCCACTTCGCAAAGAGGTCGTGGCGGTGCTTGAGTGGCGTCCAGTCGACGGCCGCGGAGCGGAAGTCGCCGAGGTAGGGCATGGCCACGGCCAAGACCTCCTGCCAGGGCAGGTCATCGGGCACGCACAGGCCCTGCTCGGGATGGTTGATCGCGTACAGGGAAGCCCCCAGCACTGCTGCGGCCACCTGCAGGGTCGTGGCACTCTGATGCGGCGCGTGTGAGCGAGCCTCATCGATGGAGAGCATCGAGCCCGTCCACCAGGCATCGAGCGGATGTCCCATGACGAGCACACCGAGTCGATCCTCGCCGCGGATGATCTCGTCGTTCATGATGCGCTCGCGCTCGGGGTAGGCCCAGTTGTTGGCCTGGCACTCCCGCATGGAGACGACGGCCTCATTGCTCGGGCAGTAGGCGTAGTGGCAGGTGGGACGGTAGATCCCGCGGCCCTGATCGTCACGCACGGTGAGGTGGTCGGTGATCGTGTAGGCCTCGCCGTGTCGGATGACCATGCCGTTGATCTCGTGGTCAGGCACCCAGGAGCGGACCCAAAGGGTGGCACCGGGTTGCGCGACGCAGATCTGTGTATCCGACGTGGTGTGCCGAATCCCCTTTGCCGGCAACCGCTTCTCATGCGTGCCCCAGCCCAGTTCGGCCGGGGCCACCCCCTCCTCGTGGAATCCCGCCACACTCCACGTGTTGACGAACTCGCCGACGTGCTTGGGCTGGTCGGTGACCTGGGTGTCCCGTTCGGAGATGTGGATCACCTTCACGCCGAGGTGCATGGCCAGCTGCGCGAAGTCGTTGTCCGCGAGCGCCGCGAGCACCGGCTCCCGCGCAGCGCCGAGGAGATCGCGCTGCAGGCACTCCGACGCGATGTCGATGAGCGCCCGCTTCACGAAGTGTGAGACGAGTCCGGGGTTGGCCCCGTGCTCGACCACCGCCGTCGGCCCCACACTCGCCCAATCGGCACGCATGGCCTGCAGGCGCTGATGCCGAACCAGCAGCGTCCGCTCGAGGGGATGGCGCTCCTCGGCGCCCTCGTACGGATCCCACTCCTCGACCGACGTGTTCACGTAGAGCACGCCGTGCTCATGGCACCAGCCGATGATGGCGTTGGCGTCGATGTTCCACGCCAGATCGACGAGCAGGTCGCCCGCGGAGAGTTGCCGGGAGAGCACCTGGTCGAGGTTGTCACGTTCGATGCGCTCGAACAGGAAATGCGCGCCGCGGTGCAGGGGTTCCTCGAAGCGTGCTCGCACGTCCTCGAAGTCCATGATCGTGAGCTGCTGCGGCAGCGCGAGCACGTGATCGAGCAGGAGCGGCACGAAGCACTGCGACACCGAACCGCCGCCGAGGACGAGGACCCGACCCGTGAACAGACCTGCCAACTGCAACCCACCTGACCGCTGAACCGTGACGAGATCAGTGTAAAGGCCCGGGGCGGGGGGCGAAGTGCGTCAGCCCCCGAGGCCGAGCAGGCGCAGGAGCCCGTACACCAGGGCGGCGGCGGCGGCCGCGCAGGGCAAGGTGAGGACCCAGGCGCCCACGATGTTGCCTACGACTCCCCAGCGCACCCACTTCCGACCCCGGGTGGCCCCCGCGCCGAGGATGGAGGAGGTGATCGTGTGGGTAGTGGAGATGGGGGCGGCGAACTTGAGCGCCATGACGTAGAGCACGAAGGAGGCGACCGCTTGCGAACCGGTGCTACGAATGGGATCCATCTCGATCATCTTCGAGCCCAGCGTCTTCATGATGCGCCAACCGCCGGCGTAGGTTCCCGCGGCGATGGCGGCCGCGCAGGCGAACTTGACCCAGTTCGGCACCGCGCCGCCGACGTTGTAGCCGCCGACCACCAGGGCGAGCGTGATCACGCCCATGCTCTTCTGGGCGTCCTGCAGGCCGTGGCCCAGGGACATCGCGCCCGCCGCCACCACCTGGCCCCGACGGAAGGGCTTGCCGACGCTGGCGCGGTGGGAGTTGCGGAACAGCCACTGCAGGATCAGGACGAGGAGGTAGGACAAGGAGAAGCCGACGATCGGCGAGACCACCATGGGGATGATGACCTTCTGCGCGACACCGCTCCATTGCACCAACTGGGACGAGGCCAGCGCCGCGCCGACCAACCCGCCGATGAGGGCGTGACTGGAGGAGGAGGGCAAGCCGAACCACCAGGTGATGAGGTTCCAGGCGATGGCGCCGAACAAGGCGGCCATCACCACCACCAGCCCGTGGTTGTCGGGAGAGACGTCGATGATGCCCTTGCCCACGGTGGCCGCTACACCTGTGCTGATGAAGGCGCCCAGGAGGTTGCCCACGGCCGACATTGCCAATGCGGTGCGCGGCCGCAGCGCCTTGGTCGCAATGGACGTGGCGATGGCGTTGGCAGCGTCGTGGAAGCCATTCGTGTAATCGAACGCGAGCGCTATCGCCGTGATGATCGCCACCAGGACGAACGTCGACTGCACGGGATCAGGACTCCTTGAGCGAGATGGTCCGGATGATGCGCGCAACATCCGCCATGCAGTCGAGCGAGAGTTCCATCTTCTCGAAGACGCCCTGGAAGCGCAGGACATCCATGGCCTTGAGGTTGCCCTCGAACAGCTTCGCAGTCATGCGACGGTGCATGCGATCGCCGTCATCCTCGATGCGGTTGGCCTCGGTGTAGTAGAAGTCGAGTTCCTTCAGGGTCTTGAGCCGCGGCATGCTCGAAGCGGTGAGTTCCGCGAGGCGACGCACGGCGTCGGCGATCTCGTCCGAACCCTCGATGAACACCCCGACGTTGTGCAGCACCACCAGGTCGGATGCTGCCTCGATGGCGTCGATGGAATCGTCGAGCGCGTTGGCCAGCGCCTGCAGGTCGCCGCGGTCATACGGCGTCACGAACATGTCATCGATGCGGGTGACGAGCTTCACCAGCAACTCGTCGGCCTCCCGCTCGAGTTCCGTGACCTTGTCCAGGATCTCCGATCGGTCCGCCTGGTCCGCCTTCACCAGCGCCACCATGGTGCGGGCAGCCGCTGCGAGACGTTCGGCGAGTGAGGTGTACAGGTCGAAGAGGACAGAGTCCCTGGGCGTCAGCGCCATGCGTGCTCCTGCGAGTGTGAATGCGCTCCGAGCCTAGGCAACCGCTCGTCTTCAGTTCACCTCCGAAGGACCCGAATGCGCCCCCGCGCAGCGCGATGCTCAGTGAACTGCGTCATAGGCTGACACCATGCGTCACAACCACCTGGCCACTTGGGGCGACCGTGAGCTGCCCGCGATCGGGGTGGGGGCGATGCCGTTCTCGTGGCCGCCCGTCCACGATCATGACGACGCGGTTGCCGTCCTGCACCATGCCTTCGACCTGGGCATGACGCTCGTGAACACCGCTGACATCTACGCGCCCTCGGCTTCGGAGATGGGACACAACGAACGACTGGTCGGTGACGCGGTTCGCTCCTACGCCGGTGGCCGTGAGGCCGTGACCGTGATCACCAAGAACGGGATCTGCCGCGGTGACGGCGAACGTTGGTGGCGTGACAACTCCCGCGACTACATGCTCAGGGCGGCCGAGCGCTCCAATGCGATGCTGGGATTCGAGCCCGACGTCATCGCCGTGCACCGATTGAATCGCGAGCAGTCCTGGCAGGAGTGCGTCGAAGCGCTGCTGGAGGTGCGGGAGCGCGGGCTGGCCAAGCGCATCGGCCTCTCCAACGTCACGCGCGCGGAGTTCGACGCGGCCTGGACCATCAGCGGCGGCAGCATCTGCATCGTGGAACAGGAGCGCTCGCCCTACTACCGCGAGATGACGGACATCCTGGAGGCTTGCGCAGAGCGAGGCGTCGCCTATCTGGCCTGGTCGCCGCTCGGCGGCGGCGCCAAGGCCAAGCAGTTGCCGCAGGACAACCCGGTGTTCGCGGAGGTTGCGGAGAAGCACCACACTTCGGCGCAGAACATCGCGCTGGCCTGGCTGATGGCACAGGGTCCGCATCTCATCCCCATCCCGGGTTTCACGCGCGCGGCATCCGCCGACGAGGCCGCAGCGGCCGCACACATCCAATTGAGCGCCGAGGAGTTGGACCGACTCGACGCCTCCCCGGCCACCGCCACCCTCGACCTCGCCGAGTACTAGCCCACGGGCACCACCGATCGCACCACCTTGGACAGGCCATGACGCACAGACAGTTGAACATCGGCTCACACGACCTCCCCGTACCGGATCGGCTCGCCGCCTTCATGAAGACGGGCTGGGCGGACACCGAGTTGGCAGACGTCCAGCGCAATCGCAGCGCGCAGTACGCCACCGCCCGGCGGTCACGGCTGTCGGCCGCCTTCCCGGGTCGCCGCATCGTCATTCCCGCGGGCACCTTCCGCGTCCGCGTCAACGACTCGGACTACCGCTTCCGGGCGAGTTCGCCCTTCTCCTGGCTCACCGGCATCGGCGCCTCGGAGGCCGTGCCCGACACCGTGCTGGTGCTCGAACCCGCGGAGGACGGCCACGACGCCCATCTGTACCTGCATCCGCGCAGCCCCCGCGACACCGATGAGTTCTTCCGCGACCGTCGACACGGTGAGTTCTGGGTCGGTCGACGAGTGACCGCCAAGGAGTCCGAGTCCCGCAACGGCATCGCCGTGCGGCACGTCGACGACCTGCAGGCACTGCTCGGGGACGGCACCCCCACGGTGGCGCTGCGCGGCGAGGATGCGGCGATCGACGCCATGCTGCAGCCCGCGACGGACGCGGACATCGACCTCGTGCAGTGGCTCTCGGAGGCCCGTCTGGTGAAGGACGACTACGAGCTCTCCGAACTGCAGTTCGCGGTAGACGCCACCGTCCGCGGCTTCGAGGACGTGGTGCGCGCATTGCCCGCTGCCATGAAGGAGCCGAACGGAGAGCGTGTCGTCGAGGCCGCCTTCTACGCGCGGGCGCGCCTCGAGGGCAATGAGCCGGGGTATGACACCATCGCCGCCTCCGGAGCGCACGCCTGCGTGCTGCACTGGATCCGCAACGACGGTGCCGTCAAGGACGGCGACCTCATGCTGCTGGATGCCGGTGTCGAGGTCGACTCGCACTACACGTCCGACGTAACGCGCACACTGCCCGTGAACGGCACCTTCTCACCGGCCCAGCGCAGGATGTACCTGCTCGTCTACGAGGCGCAGCAGGCTGCAATCGCCGCGGTGAAGCCGGGCGCGAAGTTCCGTGACTTCCATCGTGCCGCCATGCGTGTCATCGCCAACGGCCTGGCGGACTGGGGTGTGCTTCCCATCTCCGGCGAGGAGTCGATGCTCGACGACGTCGGACTGCACCGCCGATGGACGCTCTGCTCCACCGGCCACATGCTCGGCCTGGACGTGCATGACTGTGCCAAGGCACGCGCCGAGGAGTACCTGGACGGGGTGCTGCAGGTCGGCAACGTGCTCACGATCGAGCCGGGCCTGTACTTCCAGCCGGACGACCTGCTGCTGCCCGAGGAACTCCGCGGCATCGGTATCCGCATCGAGGATGACGTCGTGGTCACCGAGGACGGCTGCCGGCTGCTGACGGAGGCGCTCCCGCGCCACCCCGACGAGATCGAACGCTGGATGCGTCAGATCGTCTGAGTCACGGTCGAACGCGCGTACCTGCCACGACGGTGTTCACGCCGACGACACGGGTCGCCGGCCAGTCCGGACCGGCTCCAGCAGCGGTCAGGCGACGCTGGTGTGGAAGAGGGCGCCCACGCCGTAGGTGGCGGACATGGCGAGCAGGCCGCCGATGATGACGCGCACCGTCGGCTTCACCGGGTTCATGCCGGATGCGATGCCGCTGAAAGTGCCCGCAGCGCCGAGACCGATGAAGGTGACGACGAACATCATCTTCACCCGCACACTCTCCGGCGTGGCCAGTGCGATGAAGGGGATCAAGCCACCGATGATGAAGCTGGCGGCAGAGGCCATGGCGGCCTGCGCGGGCTTGGCGTCATTGTGCTCATGCCGCCCGAGCTCCTCGCGCAGGTGAGCCTCCAGCGCGTCGTGCTCGGTCATCTCGAGCGCGGCCTGCATGGCCGTGCTGCGCGAGAGGCCACGCTGCGTGAGCAGTTGCGTGAGCTCCTCGAGTTCCGCCTCCGGCTGCTCGCGCAGGTGCCGGAGTTCCATCTCGGTGTCGGCCGCTTCGATATCAGCCTGGGAACTCACGCTCACGAACTCACCGACCGCCATGGCGAGTGCGCCCGCCGATATGGCGGCCACGCCGGCAGTGGCCACACCCGACGCAGCTGCACCGGCAGCCGCCACACCGACCATGATGGAGGAGATGGACATCAGGCCATCGTTCGCACCGAGCACCGCCGCACGCAACCAACCGCCACGTCCGGCCTTGTGGGCCTCGGGATGCAACTCAGCGAGTGGATTCATCGTGTTCACCAGCACATTCTCCCATGGGGGCATGGATCGCCGTCGGGGCCACGGCGCGGGCCAGTGCCCTGGGGTCGGGCCCGGCGTCGGCTCAGGCCTCCGGGAAGTGGCAGGCGACCACCCGTCCGGGTGCGACTTCGCCCGGCACAGGCGCCTCGGCGCGACAGCGTTCCTGGGCCTTCCAGCAGCGCGTGTGGAACACGCAACCCGTGGGCGGGTTCATCGGGCTCGGCAGGTCACCGGACAGCATGATGCGCTCACGCTTGCGCTCGAGCGCTGGGTCGGGGATCGGGACGGCCGACAGCAGGGCCTTGGTGTACGGGTGGCGCGGGTTGTCGTAGATGACCGACGTCGATGCCACTTCCATGACCTTGCCCAGGTACATGACGATGACCCGGTCGGAGATGTGCTGCACCACCGACAGGTCGTGCGCGATGAAGATGTAGGAGAGCCCGAAGTCCTCCTGCAGGTCGTCCAGCAGGTTGACGACCTGGGCCTGGATGGAGACGTCAAGCGCCGACACCGGCTCGTCGGCCACGATGAACTTCGGACGGAGCGCCACCGCCCGGGCGATGCCGATGCGCTGGCGCTGGCCACCGGAGAACTCATGGGGGTAGCGGTTGTAGTGCTCGGGGTTCATCCCCACGCGTTCCATGAGCTCCTGGACCGCGCGCCGCACTCCTCCAGGCGGCGTCACGCCTTGGATCTCGTAGGACGCGGCGATGATGCGCCCGACCGTGTGTCGGGGGTTCAACGACGAGTACGGGTCCTGGAAGATCATCTGCATCTGCGAGCGCAGCGGCACCATCTCACGCCGCGACAGGTTGGTGATGTCCTGACCCCTGAAGATGATGCGACCCCCAGTGGGCTCGTACAGCTTCACGATGGTGCGGCCGGCTGTGGTCTTGCCGCAACCCGACTCGCCGACCAGCCCGATCGTCTCGCCCTCGTGGAGTTCGAGGTCGATGCCGTCGACGGCCTTCACCACGCCATGATGGCGGTTGAACACCCCACCGGCGGTGGTCTCGAAGTGCTTCTGCAGCCCCTCGAGCTTCAGAATGACATCGCTCACAGCGCACCACCCTCATGCGCAGCGCGCAGTTGATCCACGGCGAGGTGGCAGCGCCCGTAGTGTGCTGGTTCCACCTCGCGCAAGTCCGGCATCTCCGTCGAGCAGCGGTTTCCGCCGACCAGTTGCTTGAGATGGCAGCGAGGCTCGAAGGAGCAGCCGTTCGGCAGCACGATGAGCGAGGGCGG
The DNA here is from genome assembly GCA_021784375.1 of Actinomycetes bacterium. The sequence continues at coordinate 7,870 of JAJXSV010000070.1, forward strand.
CTGGCCCGGGATGGCATGCAGACGGCGTGTCTCACCGCCCTTGTCGACGCGTGGGATCGACGAGAGCAGTCCCATCGTGTACGGCATGCGCGGCTGGTAGTAGATCTCGTCGATCGTGCCCTGCTCGACGATGCGGCCCGCGTACATGACGTTCACGTGATCGGAAAGCTCGGCGACGACTCCGAGGTCGTGCGTGATGAGGATGAGTGCGGAGTTGAAGTCCCGCTGCAGATCGCGGAGCAACTGCAGGATCTGGGCCTGCACGGTGACGTCCAGCGCGGTGGTCGGTTCATCGGCGATGAGCAGCGCCGGGTTGTTGATGAGCGCCATGGCGATCATCGCGCGCTGCCGCATGCCGCCGGAGAACTGGTGTGGGTACTCCTTGGCGCGCTTGGCCGCTCCCGGGATGCCCACCATGTCGATCATCTCGACGGCGCGCTTCCAGGCGTCGGCCTTGGAGCCATCGTGGTGCAGGCGCCAGGCCTCGGCCAGCTGGTTGCCGATGGAGTAGTACGGGTGCAGCGACGACATCGGATCCTGGAAGATCATGGCCATCTGCTTGCCGCGCAGACGGCGCACCGTCTCGTCGGAAGCCGAGATGACGTCGACCGGCCCGCTCTCCAGATTGAGGATGGCCTGGCCGCTGATCTGGGCCTGCTTGCGGTTGTGGAGGCCCATCACCGCCAACGTTGACACCGACTTGCCCGAACCGGATTCGCCGACGATGGCCAGCGTCTCCCCGCGACCCACGGAGAAGGAGATGCCGGCATTCGCCTTCACCAGTCCGTCCTCCGTGGGGAACGAGACATGGAGGTCCTTGACCTCGAGGAAGGGCTGGGTCATGACACACGCACCCGGGGGTCGATGAACGCATACAGCAGATCGACGATGAGGTTCATCACCACGACGAAACTCGCGGCCAGCAGGGTGGTCGCCACGATCGTCGGCAGGTCGTAGTCGTTGAGCACAGCACGGATCGACAGGCGCCCCAGGCCCGGCAGGTTGAACACCTGCTCCGTGATGATGGCTCCACCGAGCAAGCCGGCGAAGTCAAGGCCGGCCATGGTGGTGATGGGTGCGATGGCGGCGCGCAGCGTGTGCTTGCGCAGGATCGTCTTCTCCCGCAGGCCTTTGGCGCGGGCGGTGCGGATGTAGTCCTCGGACGAGGTCTCGATCATGCTCGAGCGCGTGAACCTGGTGTAGATCGCCGCGTAGGCGAAGGCGAGGGTGAGCCAGGGCCAGATGAAGGTCTTGAGGAAGGCCACGGGATCCTCGAACGGCGATACCCAGCGTCCCATGTCGAGCGGACTGACCAGGTTGAACTTGATGACCACGAAGAGCAGCAGCATGAGCCCGGAGATGAATGTCGGCAACGACGTTCCCACGAGCACGAAACCGGTGGCGAGGCGATCGGGCCAACGGTGCTTGAAGCGCGCGGCCACCACACCGAGTGAGATGCCGAGGGCGAGCCACACCACGAGCGACCCCAGGGCCAGGCTCAGGGTCACCGGGAAGGCTTCGCGCAGGAGATCGGTCACGCAGGAGTGGCGCGTGAAGGAGTAGCCGAGGGATGGCGCCGGGCAGGTGAACGCGGCGGAGCCCTCACCGTACTGGCGGCCGGCGAAGATGCCGTGCACGAAGTTCCAGTACTGCTGCCACAAGGGGATGTCGAGGCCCAGGCGATGACGGTTGGCCTCGACGATGTACGGCTTGCAATGGATGCCGCAGCTCAGTGCGGCGGGATCGATCGGCAGTACCGAGAAGATCAGGTACACCGACATGCTGACAAGGATGAGGATGATGACCGTGTAGATGAGGCGGCGGCCGATGTATTTCAGCACCCTCGATCCTCCGATTCGTGGTTTGTAGCGGTACCGCCGCGATCGTTGGGGGCGGCCATGGGCCGCCCCCAACGATCATCTGGCATTACTGGGTTGTGTCTTACTTGAGGAACATGGTCGGGAAGAGGAAGGTGCCCTGCGGGCCCCACCACTTCACGCCACCGATACCCGAACCGAAGGCGTCAGCCGTCTTCGGGAACATGACGCCGAGGACCCAGTACTGGTCCATGACGTACTGCGCCGCCTTGTGCCAGATCAGCACCTGCTTGGCACGGTTGGTCTCAGACATGGCCTGGTCGACGAGCTTCATGAAGCCCGGGTAGGCCGGGTCGTTCCAGTTCTGGCTGAGGTCGAAACCACCGTTCTTGGCGAACAGCGGCGGCAGGACCGTCGATGCGTTCGCCCAGTCG
>JAJXSV010000071.1 GCA_021784375.1 Actinomycetes bacterium
GCCGGCCGCCTTCAGCCGGCGGATGGCGTCGAGGGTCTTGGGGAAGTGGCCGGGGATGCCGCGCACGCCCTCATGCGTCTCCGCGCGGGCGCCATCGAGCGAGATCGACACGGCATTCACCCCACTGGTCGCGATGCGATCGATGGCGTCATTGGTGAGCATGGGAGTCACGGAGGGCGAGAGGGCGACGGGGATGCCGAGCTCCTTCGCGTGTTCGACGAGCTCCCACAGGTCCTCGCGCAGCAGGCAGTCGCCGCCGGTCATGACGAGGATGGGGTACGGGCGCCCGAAGCCGGCCACCTGGTCGATGAGTGCGACGCCCTCGTCATGACTGAGCGTGCCGGGCAGGGTGTTCGGCGTGGCGCTCGCCCGGCAGTGGTGGCAGGCGAGCTGGCAGGCCCGGGTCGTCTCCCAGAAGACGAGCATCGGGCGCTGGTCGTAGTTGATGCTCATGCATTGGCTCCGATCGTGGCGGCTACGGCTTGCGACTTGACGAGGCAGGACGCCACGCCGATGCCGCGATAGCCCGCACCCACAAGGTGCAGGCCCGGATGTTGTGCCAGCCGCGATTCGGCCGCGGCCAGGCGATCGGCGTGCCCTGCCGTGTACTGCGGCATGGCGTGGGGCCATCGTCTCACTGCGGACGACAGCGGCCTGCCCTTGAGTCCCATGGAGAGGACGAGTTCGGCATGGGTCCGGATGGCGATCTCCTCGTCGGTCATGGTGACCCATCGATCGTCGCCATGCCGGCCCACGGATGCCCTGATGATCACCGCTTCATCACCGATCGGATCTTCGCTGCCGGACGGGATGAGCACCGCACGGCCCCACTTCTGATCCATCCAGGTGCAGCCGACGATGAACCGATCGTCGACGGCCGGCACGAGGAAGCCGGTGCCCTGCAACGACTTGTCGAGTGCAGATGCCGGGTAGACGAGGGTGACGTTGGCGACGTTGGCGTAGGGGATGGCGTCCAGGGCGTCGGCCGCGATTGCGTCGATAGCGCGAAGCAGCGCGGCCGTCTCATGCGCAGGCGTCGCGAACACGATGTCGTCCGCCTTGAACGTCCGGCCCGCCGCCGTCACGACCTTCCATCGGCGCTTGCCGCGCGTGACGGAGACAACGGCCGAGTCGCAGTGCACATCGGCGTTGATGCGCGCCTGCAGCGCCTCGATGATGGCCGACATCCCACCTGGGAAGTTGATCAGCGTGGGGCCCGCAGGGCTGGTGGGCCGCCGAGCTGCGCTCTCGCGCATGGTGAGGTACACGCTGCGCGCCGGCGCCAACACGGCGGCCACTTCGGGTACCGCGCTCCTAGCACTCAGGAGGTTGGCGCGCCCGGCGTAGATGCCACCGAGCATGGGATCGACGAGTTTGTCGAACACCTCACGGCCCAGCCTCGGCCGCAGCAGCCTGCCCAACGACGGATCGGCGTCATGCCGCATCCGGGGCAGCACGAAATCCCCGGTGGCCCGCAACAGCCCCGGCCAACTCACGATGCCGGACCGGGCCAGGTCGCGCAGGCGCAACGGCACCCCGAAGAGCGTCGACGGCGGAAGTGGCCGCAGGGCGCCGCGCGTCCACACGAAGGACCCCCGCGCGGTGGGCGCCTTGATCGAGGCGCTGAGCCCCAGCTCATCGAGCAGGGCCCGCACCGCGGGGTCGCGAATGAGCAGGGCGTCGGGCCCGGCATCGACGAGTCGGCCCCCCACCACGTTCGCGTCGATCTTGCCCCCGAGGCGGGGGGCTGCCTCCAGCACGGTGACCTCGGGCGCATGGGGCAGCCGACCCAATGCATATGCGGCTGCGAGCCCTGAGACGCCCCCGCCGATGACGACGACCTGACGCGGCCCCACGGCTAGCGCTCCGCGGCCGCACGGGCGGCTGCAGGCAGGGCGTCGGCGAAGCGCTGCAGGGCAGCGTCATCATGGGTCGACGACACGAACCAGGCTTCGTAGGCGGAGGGCGGGACGCTGATGCCGTGGTCGAGCAGGGAGCGGAAGAAGCGCCCGAAGGCGGCGGTGTCCTGGCGCTGCGCGATGTCGAAGTCAGTGACCTCGCCATCCATGAAGAAGCAGGAGAAGAGGTTGCCGACGTGCTGAACCCGATGCGGGACCCCGGCATCCGTCAACGCCCCGTCGAGCAGCCGCATGGCAGTGGCCGCCGCGGCGTCGCAGGCCGCGTAGACCTCGGCGTCGCAAGCGAGGAGCGTGGTCAGGCCGGCCGTCGCAGCGACCGGGTTGCCGCTCAGGGTGCCGGCTTGGTACACCGGACCGAGGGGCGCCAGGAGCGACATGACCTCTCGCCTGCCGCCGAGTGCCGCAAGCGGATAGCCACCGCCGATCACCTTGCCGAAGGTGATGAGGTCGGGCTTCCAGGCTGGCTTGAGCAGTCCATACCAACCCGCCGCGGAGAGGCGGAACCCCGTCATCACCTCGTCGATGATGAGCAGTGCCCCATGCCGCTCGGTCACCTCGCGGAGGAAGCCGTTGAAGTCATCGAGCGGGAGGAACACGCCGGCGTTGGCGGGCACGGCCTCCACGATGACGGCAGCGATCTCCGCACCCCTCGCGGCGAAGATCTCCTCGACGGCCGCGCGGTCGTTGTAGCGCACCACGATCGTGTCCTGCACCGCACCGGGGGTCACACCCGGGGAGTTGGGGAGGCCGAGCGTCACCACGCCGGAGCCGGCCGCGACGAGCAGGGCATCACTGTGACCGTGGTAGTTGCCGGCGAACTTCACGATCAGGTGGCGCGCGGTGGCGGCGCGGGCAAGCCGCACCGCAGTCATCACCGCCTCCGTCCCGGACGACACGAAGCGGACCATGTCCGCCGCGTCGTAGCGGTCGACGATCTCCTCCGCGAGCAGCACCTCGGCCGGGTTGGGCGCCCCGAAGGACGAGGAGCCGCGCATGACACGCTCGACCGCGGAGGTCACGCGGTCATCGGCATGGCCCAGGATCATGGGGCCCCAGGAGAGCACGAAGTCGACGTAGTCGTTGCCATCGACATCAGTGACGTAGGGGCCCTTGCCGGTCACGAAGTAGCGGGGATGGCCACCCACCGCACGGAAGGCGCGGACCGGGGAGCTCACGCCTCCGGGGATCACGCGCTCCGCGCGCTCCTGCCATTGCATGGAGCCGTTGATGCTCATCGCTTCAGCCATGCGGCAACCTCCGTCGCCCAGTAGGTACAGATGATGTCCGCGCCCGCGCGGCGCACGGACGTCAACGCCTCCATGATGGCCACCTCGCGGTTGATCCAGCCCTTGGCGGCAGCCGCCTCGATCATGGCGTATTCGCCGGAAACCACATACGCCGCAACGGGAACATCCGAGACCGCACGGGTGTCCGCGATGATGTCGAGGTATGGAAGCGCGGGCTTCACCATGACGATGTCGGCACCCTGCTCGAGGTCGAGCATGACCTCCCGTTGCGACTCCCGGCGATTGGCCGGGTCCTGCTGGTAGGTGCGCCGATCGCCGTCGAGACGGCTCTGCACCGCCTCCCGGAAGGGCCCGTAGAACGCGGATGCGTACTTTGCGGAGTAGGCGAGGATCACCACGTCGTCGAAGCCGGCGGCGTCGAGTGCCTCGCGGACCGCGCCCACCTGCCCGTCCATCATCCCGCTGAGCCCCATCATGTTGGCGCCCGCCTCCGCACATACCACGGCCATCTCCGCGTAATGGTGCAGCGTCGCATCGTTGTCGACGCGGCCGTCCGCCGTGAGGATGCCGCAGTGCCCGTGTGACGTGAACTCATCGAGGCAGATGTCGGCACACACGATGAAGTCGGGACCCACGGCATCGCGGATCGCGCGCAGGCCCCGCGAGAGGATGCCGGAGGACTGGCAGGCCTCGGATCCCGTCTCGTCCCGCTCGGCGGGGACGCCGAAGAGCATGACTCCGGCAACGCCGGCGGCCTGCGCCTCCAGGGCCGCCGCGGTGAGCGAGGCGAACGAGTGCTGGAGGACGCCGGGCATCGACGAGATGGCGACCGGCGCCTCGATGTCACGGACGAACATCGGCAGGATCAGCGCATCGGCGCGCAGGTGGGTCTCCCGGACCAGGGCGCGCATCACAGCGCTCTGTCGCAGCCTGCGTGGACGGTCAATCATGGGTTCCTCCGATGGTGCGCAGCGCGGTCGCGACGACCGTGGCCGAATCCGGATGGGTGGCGATGGCGGAGACGGGCAGGCCGAGCTCGCGCAGGACCAGGGCCGTGGCCCGGCCGGCAGCGATGACACGCGTCGATGCCGGCCACACCGGTACGAAGCGTGCGACCGCTCGACCGGCCGAGCCGGAGCGCATGATGACGGCATCGAAGTCGCCAGCGGCCAGGGCCGGAACCGACGGTGGCGCCTGCTCCACGGGGTTCGTCGCGTAGAGCACCGCCGCGTGCACGACGATGCCGAGGGCCCGCAGGTCGTCGACGAACGCAGAAGCCGCGGCGGAACTGCGCGGGATGACCAGGCTGGTGGGTCGGTCGCGCGCGATGCGGCGCACGAGCGCCACGTTGTCAGCCCCGTCCTCCGGCATGCGGATGTCCGTGAAACCTGCATCACGAGCCGCCCTGGCGCTGGTGCTGCCGATCGCGTACACGATGGCTCGGCGATCCACCTCGCAGTGGTCGACGAAGGCGGCGAGGGCGCGCGCGGAGGTGATGACGAGCGCAGCCAGTGGGAGCAGTGCGGCGAGGCGCTGCCGCTCTGCCATGGCCGGGGCATCGAGCAGCGGCATGATCTCGAGGTACGGGTCGGCGACCACCTCGACCCCGGCGCGCTGCAGCAGCGCGGCATCGGCATCCGAGCCGGCCGGTCGGGGCAGCAGCACCCTGCTCATGCGATGTCCATCAGCGCTGTGCCTCCACCAGTCGCGCGGCTCCGAGGCCCAGCAGCTCACGCGCCACGAGTGCACCCAACGCATCGGCCCCGACCACGTCGACAACAGCCTGTGAGCGCTCGACGTGCACACGCTCGACATCAGCGGTGGACATCACGTCCGCACTCAGGGTGAGCAGCCCGTCCGCGAGGCGCGCATGCGCGCCGGCCGCGGTTGCACAACTCGCCCCCAGTTCGCGGAGCACCGCGCGCTCAGCGGTGGTGGTGAGGCGCGCGGTCCGGTCATCGAGTCGGGCCAGTTCGGCCCACACCTGCTCGTCGCCGGCGCGGCACTCCACCCCGAGGGCGCCCTGTGCGGGGGCGGGGATCAGCTCCTCCACGTCAATGGGGTGCATGGCGGCCGTGAGCAGCCCCAGCCGGCTGAGCCCGGCGGCCGCCAGGAGTGTCCCGGCGTAGTCGCCGCGAGCCACCTTGGCCAGGCGGGTGTCAACATTGCCGCGAATGGGCTCGACGCGCAGGTCGGGTCGGCGACGCCGCACCCAAGCGGCCCGACGGGGCGAGGAGGTGCCCACCACGGCACCCGGCTCCAGGGCGTCGATCGAGGCGCCCGCGCGGCCGACGAACACGTCACGGGCGTCGACGCGCTCGGGGACGGCCGCCAGCGCGAAGCGCTCGTCGCCGACGGTGGGGACATCCTTCAGCGAGTGCACGATGAGGTCCACGCGGTCCTCGAGCAGCGCCTGACGCAGGGTGTTCACGAAGAGCCCGGCGGTCCCCCTGCCGGTGAGCGGGATGCTCTGGTTGTCGCCCGCTGTGGTGATGCCGACGATGGTCGTCGGCGCTGGCACGAGCCAGGAGGCGAGCAGTCGTGTCTGGTACATCGCCAAGGCGCTCTCGCGCGAGCCGAGGCGCAGGATCCGCGCGTTCATGATGTCCGCATCGAGTTCGCGACCTCCATGCGGTGCGCGAGCAGTTCCGCGCGCATGCGCACGTACTTGTCATGGGTCTCCGAGACGGTCGCCGCGGAGTTGCGCGCCAACTGCTCCAAGCGGATCACCGGGCGTTCCGCGTCGATGGCGAACTCGATGTCCTGCGTGACCGCGAGGTCGACGAGCACGGGGACTCGACGGCCCGCGCGGACCAGCGCGTCCACCATGGCCTTGGTGATGACGGGTTGCTCGGCCCCCGTGGCGGCGATCACGATGTCGACACTGCCCAGGATCTCCAGGAGGTCCTCCTGCTCGACCTTGTGGGAGGGGAAGGGGAGGGTCACCCGACGGCCGCTCGTCGAGAAGTTCCATTGCTCATGCACGCCGAACTGGTGCATCCGTTGGTGGATGACGCGTGCGAACTCGCCGGTGCCGATGACGAGCAGGCGCTTGAGTTCCCGCGCGTTGGGGATGAGGTCGAGGGACAGGGCCACCAGGTTCGTGTCCTGATGGGGTTCCAGCCGACGCAGGTCGCGGTTCACGCGCAGGGCATCATCGAAGGCCCGGCGCAGGCGGGGCGAGATGCGACCGGCCTGGATGGAGTTCGTGTACGCGCGGCGCACCTGACCCCCCACCTCGGACTCACCGACGGCGATTGCCTCCAGGCCCGAGGTCATGCGATGGAGGTGTTCGATGGCGTCCACACCGGTGGCCACGAAGAGTTGCTGGTACAGGTCGGCCTCCGGCACGTCGAGCACCTCGGAGAAGATCTCGATGATGCGGGCCAGGCTGGGCCCGTCCGCTGCTGCATCCCCGTAGAGCTCGACCCGGTTGCAGGTGGCGACGGTGACGACCGGGGCCTGGCCGTCGCCGTGGATGCGTGCTTCGACGTCGCCCACGTGCTCCGACAGGCGGTTCAGGATCTCCCATGGGGAGACCTTGAAGTTCGCGCTCACCACGTACATGTCAGGCGGCCGCCTGGCAGAGGGCGGGCCGGGCCGAACGCGGATTCGGGCAGCAGTCGGCGGCGCACGACGAGGAGGCGCGGGCGATGGGAAGGGCCACCCGGGCAGCACCCTGCACCTCGCCCCGCTCCTCCGCACTCCGCTCGATCATCAGGTCGATCAGCCCGCGCACGAACGCCGGGTGCGTTCCCGCAGTAGCCGCCCGTTGCATGCGCATGCCGAGCCCCAGCGCGGTCGCTGCGGCCTCCGTGTCCAGGTCGAACTTCACTTCCATGTGGTCACTGACGAAGCCGATGGGAGCGACGACGACATCAGTGACCCCTTGGGCGGAGAGTTCACGCAGGCGGTCGTTGATGTCCGGGTCGAGCCAGGGCTGGCCCGGCGCCCCTGAACGCGAGCAGTAGGCGAGCTCCCAATCCGGCAGGCCGCCCCCGCGCCCTTCGGCGATCCTGCGCAGGATCTCCCGTGCGACCGTTTCATGTTGCGCCACATAGCGTTCCGCGTCTGCAGTGATCGGGACCGAGTGGGTGACGAAGATGATCCGCGAGGCCGAAGGCAGCGCCGTCAGCGCGTCATCGACGGCCTCGGTGTTCGCGACGATGAAGCCCTCCGCGTCGTAGTACTGCGCGACCTTGGCGACTTCGACGTCGAGGCCGGCGAATGCCGCCGCGAGGTCCTCGCGGTACTGCCGGCATCCGGAATAGGACGAGTAGGCGCTGGTGACGAGCACCAGCGGCCGCCGGGCACCGGCCGCCACCATCGCGGTGGCAACCTCGCCCAACCAGGGGGCCGAGTTGCGGTTCCCCCAGAACAGCGGCAGCGCGGATCCTCGCTCCCGCAGGGCGGTCCCGAGGGCGGCCAGCAGCGCACGGTTCTGCGCGTTGATGGGGCTCACACCACCGAATCCCAGGTAGTGCTCGGCCACCAGTTCCAGGCGCTCACGCGGGATTCCGCGGCCGCGCGTGACGTGCTCGAGGAAGGGCATGACCTCGTCCGGCCCCTCCGGGCCTCCGAACGACAGCAGCAGCACGGCGTCGAAGGGGGCGAGCAGATCATTGGCCATGATCAGCGTCCGTTGATGAAGTCCGCAGGCGCGATGCGCGGCCCGGTGAAGAAGGGGATCTCCTCACGCACGTGGCGTCGGGCGCCGGTGGCTCGCAGTTCGCGCATGAGGTCGACGATGTCATGGAGCACCGGACCCTCGAAGGCGAGCAGCCACTCGTAGTCGCCGAGCGCGAAGGACGCCACGGTGTTCGAGAGGATGTCCGGGTACTTGCGGCCCGCCATGCCGTGCTCGACGAGGAGCGCGCGCCGCTCGTCCTCCGGCAGCAGGTACCACTCGTACGAGCGGACGAAGGGGTAGAGGCACAGGTAGGCGCCGGGCGCCTCGTCGCGCATGAAGGCGGGGGTGTGCCCACGGTTGAACTCGGCCGGTCGATGGAGGGCGACCGACGACCAGTGGGGGGCGAAGTAGTCACCGAGCTCGCCTGCGCGGAAGCGTCCGTAGACGGCCTGCAGCGCCTCCACGTTGTCGGCGTGCCACCAGATGAGCAGGTCCGCCCCGGCACGCATGCCACGGATGTCGTACCAGCCGCGCGTCACGACGCCATCGGCCTCCACCTCGGAGGTGAGGGATGCGAGTTCCTCGAGCAACGCGGTGCGATCCTCGGGAAGACGCTCCACCTGCTCGAACACCGACCACATCGTGTAGCGGATGGTGTCGTTGATCTCCCGGGCCTTGGGCTTGTCCGTCATGCAACTTCTCCCTCGAGCGAGTGGACGAGTTCGACGATCCTCGTGAGCACGGTCGGATCGGTCTCCGGCATGACGCCGTGACCGAGGTTGAAGACGTGCCCTCGGGCGCTGCGGCCGACGCGCACGAGCTCGCGCACGCGCTCCTCGATGACCGGCCAGGGCGCGAACAGGAGCGCGGGATCGAGGTTGCCCTGGACCGCGTACTTGGTGCCGAGACGGCGGATCGCGTCGTCGAGTTCAACGCGGAAGTCCACACCGACGCAGGTTGCCCCCGCGGCACCGATCTCCTCCAACAACTCGCCGGTTCCCACGCCGAAGTGGATGCGCGGCACCTCGCCGGCGAAGGAGAGCGCTGTGCGCGAATGCGGCTGGACGAAGTCCACGTAGTCACGACGGGAGAGTGCGCCGGCCCAGGAGTCGAACAGCTGCACGACCTGCGCGCCGTTGGCGACCTGCAACTGCAGGAAGCGACCGGAGATGCGGGCCAGACGATCGAGCAGGGCGTGCCAGAGTGCCGGTGCGCCGTACATCATGGCCTTGGTGTTGGTGTAGCTGCGGCTGGGACCGCCCTCGATGAGGTAGGAGGCCAAGGTGAAGGGAGCCCCGGCGAAGCCGATGAGCGCCACGGACGGATCGAGTTCCGTTCGCAGGGTGCGGACTGCCTCCAGCACCGGCGCGACGTCGGCCGCCTCCGGCTCGCGCAGGGCGGCGAGTTGCTGCTCGCTGCGCACCGGATTCGCGATGATCGGGCCCTTGCCCGCGACGATGTCGAGGTCGACGCCGATCGCCTTCAGGGGCACCACGATGTCCGAGAACAGGATCGCCGCGTCGACGCCGTGCCGACGCACCGGCTGCATCGTGATCTCCGTGATGAGTTCGGCGTCGAAGCAGGACGTCAGCATCGAGTGCTCGGCGCGCAGGGCGCGGTACTCGGGAAGTGAGCGGCCGGCCTGACGCATGAACCACACGGGTGGCACCGCCGTGGCTGCGCCCCCCGCGGCGCGCACCAATGCGGGCGCGGAGGTGTCGTGCATGACCGGAGTGTATGGAGCGATCCGCCCGTCGCTTCCGACGGCCCGTCGGCTACGCCCGTCCACCGCAGCATCTGCAACCTCATGCCATTCCCCCTTGCTCAGCGCCGGGACACCGTTGCAGTGGACGCGGGATAGCCACATTCCCACCCGCATCATGGATGCGTCGGCCATTGACGCACCGAGCTTCCGGGCGCAGCATGGGGGCAACGCAACGTGCACACATCATCGCGACCGCCCCACTCCTGACCACCGTATGGATGGACGACGCGGCAGTGGGGCCCGCCCCCGAGAGCCCCGGATGCATGGCATAGCCGCCTCTTCCGCTTCGCTGGGCAGTCCGAAACCGGAGGAGATCCAGTTCGACGGCGACTCTGCACGTCACCGTCGTGGACGACCGCACCCCGTGTGCGGCAGTCGGCCCGGTCCGGGCCCGCTCGCCCCCCAATGCCTGGCTCCGGATCGGGCTCGGTCCTTGCCAAAGACAGGCTCCAGCGGCAGCATACAGAACAAACAAGTTTAAAAA
>JAJXSV010000072.1 GCA_021784375.1 Actinomycetes bacterium
GCCGATACGGGCGCCCTCAGCGACGGAGGTGGAGCCCTTGAGGTGGGTGTTCGGCTCCACAACGACGTCGTGCGCCAAGGAGACGCCGCCTTCGATCCACGTGGTGCGCGGATCGATGATCGTCACCCCGTCGCGCATGTGGGCCGCATTGATGCGATCACGGAGCAGGCTCGCAGCCAGGGCCAGCTGCACCCGGTCGTTCACGCCCATGACCTCATCGGGGTCCATGGCGACGGACGCCGCCACCCGTTCGCCGGCGTTTCGCAGGATGGCGAGCACGTCGGTGAGGTACTCCTCACCCTGTGCGTTGTCGGTGGTGAGCTGCGCGAGCGCATCGCGCAGCAGGGGAAGGTCGAACACGTAGATGCCGCTGTTGAATTCGCGGATCTCGCGCTGTTCCGCGGTGGCGTCCTTGTGCTCCACGATGCCGAGCACGTCACCGCCTGCGGAACGGAGGATGCGCCCGTAGCCAGTCGCGTCGTCGACGATCGCGGTGAGCACGGTGGCAGCGGCGGCCGACTGCTCGTGCATGCGGTGCAGTGCGAGCAGGGTCTCGTCGGTGAGCAACGGCGTGTCACCGGTCAGCACCATCACGGTGCCCGAGTCCAGTCCCACGGCCTGCTCGTCGAGTTGTGCCAGGGCGACCCGCACGGCGTGACCGGTGCCGTGCTGCACGTCCTGCACGGCGGAGAGCACGCCCGGGTGGTGGGCGTCAAGGTAGGCGCGAACCCGGTCGCGCTGGTGGCCGACCACCACGCAGGTGGCGCCCGCCCCCAACGGTGCGGTGGCGTCGAGCACGTGGCTCACCATGGCGCGGCCATTGGCCTCGTGAAGGACCTTGGCCATGGACGACCGCATCCTCGTCCCCTCGCCGGCAGCGAGCACAAGGACCAACGCTGGCGCCACATCACTCCTTCGCCGGAGGAAGAAAGGGGTTCGTACGCCGAAGCCTACCGAAGGTGACGAGGGGGCTGGCCCACCGCGCGCCCCGGGCTCGACCGGGCCGACGGTGGGGAAGCGCGAGTTGCGCCAGCGGACTGCAGCGGCACCACGCGCGCCCTGGGGAGTGGCTCCCCGTCGAGGATTCGAACCTCGCCTAACGGCTCCAAAGGCCGCTGTGCTGCCGCTACACCAACAGGGAGTGGCCCCGCGCAAAGGCGGCGCCGAGGCCGCATTCTCGCCTGTCACGGGGCCTTTGGGGTAATCCGCGGGGCACATGGCTACCCTGAGGGCATGCAACTGGTGCCGATCGACGACGAACCGACCCCCGAGGTCGTGGCCGTCCGGCGCGCACCCGCGCAGAAACCGGCTCAGCGCAAGCGCATGAGCGCGCTGGAGCGCCGCGAGCAGCTCATCACCGTGGGCCGTCGTCTGTTCGCGGAAGTCGGCTACGAGTCGGTCACCGTCGAGGCCATCGCACAGGCGGCCAAGGTCTCCAAGCCCGTGGTCTACGAGCACTTCGCGGGCGTGGAGATCGACGGCAAGGAGTTCGGCACCAAGGAGGCGCTGTACGCGGTCATCGTCGATCGCGAGATCGCCGAACTGCTGCGGGCCATCCAGAGCGGGCTGGAGGCCACGCACCCCCGGCTCATGATCGAGCAGTCCGTCATGGCGCTGCTCACCTACATCGAGCGCAACGACGAGGGCTTCCAGATCCTCGTGCGCGACTCCCCCGTGGGCATGGCCGGCTCCTTCTCCAATCTCATGGCGGACATCGCGGTGCGCGTCCAGCACCTGCTGGCGCGTGAGTTCAAGGCGCGCGGCCTCAACCCCAAGTTGGCTCCGCTGTACGCGCAGAGCCTGGTGGGCATGATCGCGCTGACCGGCCAGTGGTGGCTCGACGCACGTCGTCCCGGCAAGCAGGAGGTCGCCGCGCACATCGTGAACCTGGCGTGGCACGGGCTGCAGGGCCTGGAGAAGGACCCCAAGCTCATCGGCAAGTTCCGGTAACTGACCCTGTCGGCCGCCTGCCGGCGCGGGCGCGCCCGACGGAGGAGTTCAGAGCAGGGTCGGACGCACCGGTCCGTGGGCGCGCACCGCATCGTGAGCCAGGCCGGAGGCCGTCAAGGCGATCTGGACGTCCAGGCCGTGATCGTCGTCACGCACGAGGAAGACGCAGGTCGGTCCGCTACCGCTCACCAACGCACCCAGGGCACCCGCCTCGATGCCCGCCTCCAGGGTGCGGCGCAGGTTCGGTTTGAGGGCCAGGGCGGGAGCCTGCAGGTCGTTCTCCAGCGCGCGGCCGAGCGCACGTACGTCGGCCGAGCGCAAGGCGGACATCACCGCCTCGCTCACCCGCGGTTCATCCGCCTGCGGGCGCAGCCGATCGAGCTCGCGGAACACGTCCGGGGTGGCCAGGCCGACAGAGGCCGTCGCCACCACCCAGTGATACTGCCCGCGGGCCAGCACGGGCATGAGGACCTCGCCGCGTCCGCTGCCGAGCTGGGTGCCCCCCGCCACGCAGAAGGGCACGTCGCTGCCCAGCTCCGCAGACAGCTCCTGCAGCCGATCCTTGGGCAGGGCCAGCTGCCAGAGCTCATTGACGGCCAGCAGGGTGCCCGCCGCGTCGGCGCTCCCGCCGGCCATGCCGCCGGCAGCGGGAATGCCCTTGCTGATGTCGATGTGCAGGTCCGGCCCACGGTCCGCCTCGCGCGCCATGAGCAGGGCCGCACGCCACGCCAGGTTGGTGGCATCCTCGGGCACCCCCGGGGTGCCGCAGCGCAGCGACAGGCCACTGCCCGGCGGGCGTTCTCCGACGCTGATGACGTCGTACAGGGACACGGCATGGAACACCGTCGCCAACTCATGGAAGCCGTCGAGGCGACGTGGGCCCACCTTGAGCGAGATGTTGATCTTCGCCGGCATCCGCACCTGCACTTGGTGCGCGCTCAGTGGCGAAGTGGTCATGCAGACAGCCTACGTGCGGGTGTGCCGCGGGCGTTCAGCGTGCGGCGGCAATGGCGGCGAACTGCTCGACATCCAACTGCTCGCCCCGTGCCTGCGGATCGACACCCGCCAGCCGCAGGATCTCCTCGGCGCGCGTCGCGCTGCCTGCCCAGCCGGAGAGGGCCGAGCGCAGGGTCTTGCGACGCTGCGCGAAGGCGGCGTCGATGACGGCGAACACCGCCTCACGCGCCACGTCCGCGCGCGGCGCGGCTGCCCGCTCGAAGGCGACCAGCCCGGAGTCGACGTTGGGGACCGGCCAGAAGACGTTGCGGCCGACGTTGCCGGCCTGCCGGACAGAGCCGTACCAGCGCACCTTGGCCGAGGGGACGCCGTAGGTACGCGAGCCCGGTTCGGCTGCCAGCCGCTGCGCCACCTCGAGCTGCACCATGACGAGCGCGCGCTGGATCGAGGGGAAGGCCTCGAGGAAGTGCAGCAGCACGGGCACCGACACGTTGTAGGGGAGGTTCGCGACGAGTGCGGTCGGGGCCATGGGCAGCGAGGCCACCTTCATGGCATCGGCCTGGAGCACGTGGAGGCGGCCGCTTCGCTCGGGGAGCCGCTCCGCGACCGTGCGCGGCAGGCGCTCGGCCAGGGCCGGATCGATCTCCACGACGAGGACCTGTCCCGCTGCCTGCAACAGCGCCAACGTGAGCGAGCCCAGGCCCGGACCGATCTCCACGACGACGTCGTCACCCGACACGTCGGCAGCCTTCACGATGCGGCGCACCGTGTTGCCATCGATGACGAAGTTCTGGCCCCACTGCTTGGTGGGCCGGATGCCGAGTTCCGCAGCGAGCGCGCGGACGTCCGCCGCTCCGAGCAGCCCGTCACCCATCCCGTCGCCCTCCCCGTCGCCCCCGACACTTCCCCTCATGGCCGGTCCCTTCAAGCCTGGTTCCCGCCCGGGAATGCGCATTCAAGGCCGGGAACCCTGCGTGACAGGACACAGCATGGGGGGGACTGGTGCCGGGCACGGCGTCATGCGAAGGCGCCGAAGACGCGCTCGCTGTTGGCGCTGACGGCCGCGCAGAGCGCGTCGATGTCCGCGCCGCGCACCTCGGCCATGGCACGCATGGTGTGCGGGATCAGGTAGGACGCGTTGGGCTGACCCCGATGCGGCACCGGAGCCAGGAACGGCGCATCGGTCTCCACCAGGAGCAGCTCCTGGGGCAGCAGCGAGACCGCGGCCCGCAGGTTTGCCGCATTCTTGAAGGTGAGCGTTCCCGCGAACGAGCAGTACCAACCGTGCTGCGCCGCGATGCGCGCCAGCGACTCGTCGCCGCTGAAGCAGTGGAACACCACCTGCTGCACGCCCTCATCGAGCAGGACGCGGACAATGTCGTCGTGCGCATCGCGGTCGTGCACCACCACGGCCTTGCCGAGCGACCGGGCCATGGCGATGTGACGACGGAACGAGTACTCCTGCCAGCGCTGCTCGGCTGGCTCGGTGGTGCGGAAGAAGTCGAGACCGGTCTCACCGAGGCCGCGAACCCGCGGGTCGCGGGCCAACTCCTCGATGCGTGTGAGCGCCTCTTCCAGCCCGGCTTCACCCTCCCGTTCGACGATGCGCGGCGCCTCATTGGGGTGCAGGGCCACGCAGGCGAGGATGCGTGGGTAGCGATTGGCGGCGTCGACGCTCCACTGGGAGGACGGGACATCGACCCCGATCTGCACGATGCGGTCGACGCCGGCGCTGGCGGCCAGGGCCTGTGCCTCCCCGACCTCGAGCCACTGGTCGTCGTAGCCGATGTCGATGTGGCAATGCGAGTCGGCTACGGGCACAGCAAGCGGCTCCGGCAGCGGCGGGCGCTCGCCCTTGGCCGCCGACTTCGATCGCGGTGCCTCGGTCACTCGGCGTCCTCGAGGCGCGGGAAGAGCACCGCACCCTTGGTCACCGTCGCGCCGGGCGCCAATTGGCCCCACGTCCCGGCGTTGCGCACATCCTGCGCATCGATTGCGCCGAGCAGCGGCTCCGCACCGAGTTGGGACCAGAGTTCGGCCATGGCCTTCGGCATCACGGCGTTGTAGAGCACGGCCACGCCGCGCAGGGCCTCGCAGATGACGTACAGGATGGTCTCGACGCGCGGCATGTTCTGCGGGTCCTTCGCGACCTTCCACGGCTCCTGCTCGGTGACGTAGAGGTTGAGCAGGTCGACGAGCTCCTTGACCGCGGCGATGCCGCCCGCGAAGTCGAGTTCGACCATGCGCTCGTCCGCCACCGCGGCCACTTCGCCGAGCTTGTTGATGATGACCTGGTCAGCCTCGGTGTAGTCGGTGCGGGAGGGGAGCACTCCGCCGCAGTACTTGCCCACCATGGCCGCCGCGCGCGACGCGAGGTTGCCGAGGCCGTTGGCGAGTTCAGCGGTGTAGCGGGCGTTCATGTCCTCCCACGAGAACGAGCCATCGGCACCGAACTGGATGGCACGCAGGAAGTAGTAGCGGAAGGCATCGGACCCGAAGTGGTCGATGATCTGCGCCGGGGCGATGCCCGTGAGCTTCGACTTGCTCATCTTCTCGCCACCGACGAGCAGCCAGCCGTGGGCGAACACGCACTTGGGCAGGTCCACCCCACCGGCCATGAGCATGGCGGGCCAGATCACCGCGTGGAAGCGCAGGATGTCCTTGCCGACGAGGTGCACGTCAGCCGGCCAGGTCCCGGCGAACTTCAGCGCGCCCTCCGAGCCCGCAGGATCGTCGAGGCCGACGGCTGTCGCGTAGTTCAGCAGCGCGTCGAACCACACGTAGACCACCTGCGACGGATCCCACGGCACCTCGATGCCCCAGTCGAAGGTCGAACGGGAGATCGACAGGTCCTGCAGGCCACTGCGCAGGAACGACATCACCTCGTTGTAGGCGCTCTGCGGGCGCACCGCACCGGGATTCGTCTCGTAGTGCTTGATGAGGGCATCGCCGAAGGCCGACAGCCGGAAGAAGTAGTTCGTCTCCGACACCGACTCGACCGGCTTGCCGTGGATGGGACAGCACTGCTCGCCGTCGATCTCCACCAGGTCACCCTCGAGTTTGAACTCCTCGCAGCCCACGCAGTAGGGGCCCTCGTAGTTGCCCTCGTAGATGTGCCCGGCGTCCTTGAGCCGCTGCAGGAAGCGCTGGACGCGCTCCATGTGACGGGGTTGCGTGGTGCGGATGAAGTCGTCGTTGCGAGCGTCGATGGTGTCGAGCACGGGAAGCCACGCGTTCTCGACCAGCTTGTCCGCCCACACCTGCGGGTCCACGCCGTTGGCCTGGGCGGTGCGCATCACCTTCTGGCCGTGCTCGTCGGTTCCGGTGAGGAACCACACGGACTCGCCTCGTTGCCGATGCCAGCGGGTGAGCACGTCACCGGCCGTCGTCGTGTAGGCGTGCCCGATGTGTGGCGCATCGTTCACGTAGTAGATCGGCGTGGTGAGGTAGAAGGACTTCATGGTGCGCAATTCTAGGTTGGCTCGACGGCCGGCAGCGGGGTCGCTGCTACAGGCGCTTGGACGCGACCACGGCGTCGTACACCTGGCGCCTTGGCACGCCTAGCGATTTCGCCACCTCGCCCACCGCCGCCTTGCGGTCGGTGCCCGCTGCCACGCGTGCCTCGACCTCGGCCACGAACAACGCGGGCACGAGTTCGCGGTGGCACTCCGCGGGAATGCCTGCGACCACGATCGTCACCTCACCCAGGATCTCGCGCTCGGCCCAGGCGCAGGCATCGTCCAGATCGCCTCGCACGACCTCCTCATAGGTCTTGGTGAGTTCCCGGCAGACGGCGCAGCGGCGCCCGGCTCCGAACGCCTGACGCATCGCCTCCAGGGTCTCGCGGGTCCTGTGCGGCGCCTCGAAGAACACCATGGTGCGAGGCTCGGTCACGAGGGCTTCCAAGGCACGTTCCCGTTCGCCGGCCTTGCGCGGAAGGAAGCCCTCGAAGGTGAAGCGATCCACCGGCAGCCCGCTCACGGCGATCGACATGGTGACAGCGGAGGGTCCGGGGAGCACTCGCACAGCGATGCCAGCGGCAATGGCCGCGTCGACGATGCGGTAGCCCGGATCGCTCACGGACGGCATGCCCGCGTCCGTCACGAGCAGCACATCGGTGCCGTCGAGCAGGCGCGAGATGAGCCAGGGCGTGCGCTCGACCTCGTTCTGGTCGAAGTAGGACACCAGCTCGGCGGCTGTCGTGATGTCGAGGAGCGAGAGCAGCTTGCGCAGGCGCCGCGTGTCCTCGGCGGCGATGACCTCGGCGCCCTGCAGCGCCTCGATGAGTCGGTGTGAAGCGTCGCCGACGTTGCCGATCGGTGTCGCTGCGAGCGTGAGGATGCCAGACACGCCTGCATTCTTGCGCGTACGCCGCGAATACGCTGCCACCATGAATGCACGCCGGCTGGTCGCGGCCCTGCGCAGGCGTGCAATGGACCCGCGGGGCTGGTGGGTGTCGGGTGCGTTGGCGCTGCTGGCAGCAGCCCTGCGCCTGCCCGGCCTCGGACGTCCGCACGAGTTCTCCTTCGACGAGACCTACTACGCGAAGGACGCGCTCAGCTACCTGAGGTTCGGTTACGAACGCGCATTCATCAGCAACGCCAACGGGTTGTTGCTCAAGGGCCAGACCAACGTGTTCACGAGTTCGGCGGAGTTCGTCGTCCATCCCCCGCTCGGGAAGTGGGCGATCGCCATCGGCGAGGCGGTGTTCGGCATGAACCCCTTCGGCTGGCGCATCGTCATGGCCGTGTTCGGCATCTGGGCCGTGGTGCTCGTACATCGGGTGATGCTCCGCCTCTCCGGAAGTGTCGTCACCGCGGCACTGGCAGGCCTGTTCATGGCGATCGACGGCCTGGCCATCGTGCTGAGCCGGACCGCCCTGCTGGACCAGACGTTGATGTTCTTCGTGCTGTGCACGTTCTGGGCCCTCCTGCGCGATCGCGACCACTACCGGCACACGCTCGTGCTGCGGCAGTACGGGGAGGCCGTGCCCCTACCACGGCGTCTGCGACCATGGCGCTGGCTGGCGATCCTCTGCATCACCGGCGCCGTGGCCAGCAAGTGGTCAGGGTTGTGGTTCGCCATCGCATTCGCGGTGATGGCCCTCTGGTGGGACCTCCGCGCCCGACAGGAGCACGAGCAGGGTGGCGGTCGTGC
Organism: Actinomycetes bacterium; assembly: GCA_021784375.1. The sequence goes on from JAJXSV010000072.1 coordinate 8,065, forward strand.
CTGGCTGGTGGACATCGGCTGGGTTGCCCTGGCCTCCATCGTCGGCACGGGCGGCTACCTGCTCGCTTGGATCGGATGGTTCCGCTCCACCAACGCCTGGGACCGCGCATGGCACAGCGGGGGCATCCATTGGCTGCCGCAGTCGCTGCGCGCCCTCATCTACTACCACCAGCAGGCCCTGCAGTTCCACACGAACCTGACCTCGAGCCACCCGTACAAGGCCGCGCCCTACTGGTGGCCACTCATGCTGCGGCCCACTTCGTTCTCGTACGACACCTATGCACTCGGGCAGCACGGTTGCGCCGTGGCCTCCTGCTCCGCCGAAGTGCTCGCCCTCGGCAATGTCGTCCTCTGGTGGCTCGCCTCACTGGCGATGATCGCCTTCAGCTGCAACGGACTCATCCGACTCGCGCGCCTTCGCATCGGTTTCGACCGCAGCACCCGCGAGTTCAACCCCCGCCGTTCCAGTCGCGTGCAATGGGACATCGTGGGTCCCTCGCTCGTCGGCATCGGTGCCGGTTGGCTGCCGTGGATCTACTGGCACCAACGCACAACTTTCAACTTCTACTCGATCGTGTACGCGCCATTCATGTTCATGTTGGCCGCCTACGCGCTGACGCTGTTCGCAACGAGGCGGCCGGCACGAGCAACGGCGCACGCGTCCTCGACCATCCCCGAGGGCACGCTCCTGCCGTTGCTCGCGGAGCGCACGGAGTACGAGGGCACCAGCGCAGGCTGGGAATCGACGCTGCTCGTGCACGCGGTCACGACAGTCAGCCCGACTCCGGGCCCGGATCACGACGAGATCAATCGCGGGCGCCTGGCCGTGGCGGTGATCGTGGTCCTCGCCGCCATCGCCTTCAGCGCGTACTTCTACCCGGTGTGGGCCGGGCAGGTCATCCCCTACAGCGCGTGGGACGCGCGGATGTGGCTCGACTCCTGGATCTGACGACTGGTCGCCATCAAGGTGCGGCGTGCACGAATGACGCGGCGCGGGACCAGAGGCCAGGAGACAGCGCGAGCAGCTTGGTGGGGTGCCCGTAGACCACGGCACAGGAGCGCAGCACACGCTTCACCGCCACCCGGTCCGCGTTGGCGATGGTGACGCCGTACAGGAACGCGACCCGAACGAAGCGCATCACGTACGTACAGCGGTACCTGCCGTACGGGGGTAACCAGGCGGAGGGGCCGCTGTCCCCCTTGGCCTCATTCACGGCTCCGTCCACGGCCAGGAGGTTCAGCGGGTCGTTGGCGAAGGTGCCGAGCTTGCCCGCCGGCCAAGTGGACGCTCCCGAACGCCAGGCCAACGACAGTGGCACCAGGTGATCGATCTGGATCGCCGTGGCACGGGTCTTGCTGAAGGCTTCCCGCCTGCCCGTGTACGGATCGGCCAGCGTGCCGGACATCACCGTGCAGGCGCCGCGCCGGCTGATCCGCGTCAGGTCGCGCGCGAGGATGTCGTCCCTGGTGCGGCAGTGGTTGCCGTCCACGTCCGCCCAGGCAGCGCCGAAGTAGTCGCGCTGGTAGCGAGCTGCGGGTGGGCTCGTCGTCACGTGCAACGCCGACAGTTGCTTGAGGGACCGCGTCACCTCCTGCTCGACAGTGGATTTCGTCGCGCTGGCCGGGCCGGCGACGGTCGCGCTGAGCAAGGCCACGCTCGACGCGACCAGCCATCGACGCGCCCCCATGCGCCCATCATGCGCCACCACCGGTCCGCAGCCTCGCAGGATGGCCCGTTCACGGTGGGGTTGGAAGACGGCGGGCAGCGGACCGGGTTTGATCGTCGGCGCTGCGGTGCCTGGCGCCGTCCGCGCCGGCGCGGGCTCGGATTTCGGGGGCCGCGCCCCTGTTGCTAGAGTCGCTCCCCGCAAGGGGCTGTAGCGCAGTTGGTAGCGCGCTTCGTTCGCATCGAAGAGGCCAGGGGTTCGAATCCCCTCAGCTCCACGTCTTCAGGGTCGCCCTCGGGCGGCCCTGCGT
>JAJXSV010000073.1 GCA_021784375.1 Actinomycetes bacterium
CCGGTGGTGTGGCCCGACCGAAATACGGCTGGACCGACGTGGCACGCTTCTCGGGCCTCGGCATCCCGGCCGTGAACTTCGGCCCTGGCGATCCCGCCTTGGCCCACACCCCACACGAGTTCGTGCCGATCACCCAATTGCGCGAGGTCGAGGCGCAGATGCGGGCCTGGCTGACGGCCTGAGGCACCCGGGAGCGGTGCGGGACCCGGCGCACGCAGGGACCCTCATGCGAAGCGGTCAGGCGTTGGTGCTGCGGCCCCAACTGGTGCCGGGCAGGGGTGCCACGGGGTGGCGCCAACCGAGGCTGCTCACGAGATTGGTGGACACCGAGCCGCCGGCGACCGTGCCCTCGGCCATGACGACATCACCGGTGGCGAATGCCGAGCCCGTCACGAGTTTGCCGTTGCGGTACAGCCGGGTGGTCGAGGACAAGGGCCAGATGTATGAGACCGTGTCGTCGCTCGTGATGGTGATCGATGTAGCGGAAGCGCTGGTGACCTTGCCCCGCTGCATGCGCACGGTGACGTAGGTCGTGGTGCCCGAGGGGTCGACGGAGGCGACGACCCCCTCGCTGTGGAGCATCCCGCCCCAGCCCATCATGGGACCGAAGCCGCGGCCGCGCATCATGGGACCGCCGACGGTGGCGCTCTCCGGTCGGCCGTCGCCATCGGCGTCGAAGCCGCCCATCATGCCGCCCCCACGGCCGCCCATCATGCCGAAGGACGCCGTGCCGCCAGGGCTGCCCGGACCGCCCGACCACCCACCGCTCCTGGCGAAGGCGGAGGCGGGTCCTGTGATGACGGCACCGGCAACGGCAACCGCCGCCACCACGCCTGCAATGCCTAGCGATCGACGCGTGATCCTCATGCTGCACTCCTTCGCTGGACCGGGCCCGACGTCCTGCCCGGCAGCCCACGGTTGACGAGTACAGCCAAGCAGGTTCGGGCGCGGGATCCACCCCTGGGATGTCGCAGTTTCGGCCAAGGATCGGACGAGGAGCGCAGCATGTGAGGATTCGCGCATGGAGTCGCTCATCGATGCCTCGGATGTCGGCGCGGGCCTCCGCCGCTGCGGCTGGCCGGGCAGCACGCCAGACTACGTGCGCTACCACGATGTTGAGTGGGGCGTGCCGGTGAGCGGCGATGTCGCCTACTTCGAGCGCCTCACCTTCGAGTCCTTCCAGAGTGGGCTGTCGTGGCTCATCATCATGCGCAAGCGACCAGCGTTCCGGCTCGCCTTCGCCGGGTTCGATCCCGAGCTGGTGGCCGAATTCGGCGAAGGGGACGTGCAACGCCTGCTCGCAGACAGTGGGATCGTCCGCAACCGGCAGAAGATCCTGGCCACGCTGGCCAACGCCAGGGCCCTGCGCGCGCTCCGTGCCAGCGCCGGGGAGGGCGCCCTGGAGCGCCTGATGCTCGCCCACGCCCCATCCGACGAGGACCTGCGGCTCGAGGGCTTCGCGCGGCCCCCCCGCAGCCTCGGTGACCTGGCCACCGCCACCGCGGCCTCCCGGGCACTGGCCAAGGCGCTGAAGGCAAGGGGATTCGTCTTCGTGGGACCCACCACGCTGCACGCCGGCATGCAGGCCAACGGACTGCTCGACGACCACCTGGAGGGTTGCTTCCGTCGGGGGGTCGGGCAAACCCTGTCGAGACCCTGATTTCTGGATAACCGCGGCCATACGGAATAATTGGGAATCCGACGCTTGCGTCGATACCGAAAGGCGGCAGCATGGCGGCTATGAAGCCCCGTACCGGCGATGGACCCATGGAGGTCGTCAAGGAAGGGCGCGTCATCGTGATGCGAATCCCGCTCGAAGGGGGAGGCCGCTTGGTGGTGGCACTCACGCCCGACGAAGCACGTGACCTGGGTGGCCAGTTCGCGGCGGTCGTTTCCTGACGTTCGCCGGCGAGGCCTCGATCCATCTGGATCGAGGCCTTTTCATTTCGGGGGATCGACGCGCTCGTCCTCGACCGGCCAGTACACGCTCACGAGCAGCCCGTCGCCGGCGGCGAGCAGGGCAGGCAGCAGTCGCGGGTCGTCGGCCACGCGGTGGGCGAAGAGGCGCCGCGCCACCGTGGCCGGGTCGCGCTGGGCGGGGTCGCCGAGCTTGTTGTCACCGAAGATGTTCGACACCGCGAAGATGCCACCCGGGCGCAGCAGGCGCAGTGACTGGTCGAGCATGGGGTTCAGCGCGGCCGGTTCCACGTTGAGGAGCACGAGGTCGTAGGCCCCGTCCTGCAGCCGGGGGAGGATCTCGCCGGGACGTCCCGAGATGAGGCGGACCCGGCCCTGGGGCACGTCCGCTGCGGCGAGCATCTCGCGGGCGATGCGATGGTGCTCACCCTCCACGTCGATGGACGTGAGTTGCCCGTCATCTCGCAGGGACTGCAGCATCCACAGGGCAGTGACGCCGGTGCCGGTGCCGATCTCGACCACGGCCCGGGCATGCGACATGGCCGCCAGCAGGCGCAGGGCCGCGCCCGCGCCCGGCGACACCGCGGTGACCCCCAACTCGTCGGCCCGCTGTCGTGCCTGCACGATGGCGTCCGTCTCCGGGCAGAAGGCCTCGGCGAAGTCCCAGGTCACCTCGGTGGGGACCGGCCACAGGGGCTCATCTACGTACACGACAGCGAGGCTAGTGCCGAGGGCGCATGCCGCTGTGGAGGCGCGACACGGGCGCGCAATCCAAGCTTTGCCCCGGTCGCGTAAGCGCGGGGCAATTCCTGTGTCACGCAAATGTTCCGCCGTTGCCCCCGTTCCTCCAAAGCGCCCGACGCGCAGCAGAATGGCGACATGACGGACGAAGCGCACGACAGCATCGAGACCCCAGCCGTGAGCCACTGGGCGGAGGAGGAGGCCACTCAGGCCGAGCCCCTCGCCGCCCCTGCCGCGCCCGAAGCGGCGCTTGCCGAGGAGGCGCTTGCCGAGGAGGCTCCGCTCGCTCAGGCGCGGCACATCGACGAGCAGCCGCACCGGAACCAGCACATGCTGGTGCGGCCCTCCCTCGCGCTCGCCATGGCGGTCGTCGCCGGTCTCGGCGGCGGCATCGTCGACCATGCGCTGTTCAACACCGGCGGTACCGGTGCGGCACTCACGCAGCTCGCGAACACGTCCACCGCGCGCCCCGCGGACTCCGTGGCCGCCCTGGCCGCCAAGGTCTCGCCGAGCGTCGTCAACATCAACGTGGAGAGCGACGGGGGCAGCAGCACTGGCTCGGGCTTCGTCATCCGCTCGGACGGCTACATCCTCACCAACCACCACGTCATCGCCGGGCTGGGCGGCAACGCGAGGATCACCGTGGCCTTCGCGGACGGCTCGAAGACCAACGGCACCGTGGTGGGGTCGAACAGCGCCTACGACCTGGCCGTCGTGAAGGTCGACAAGACCGGCCTGCCCGCAGTGACCCTGGGGAACAGCAGCGGGGTCGTCGTGGGCGACCCGGTGATCGCCATCGGCTCCCCGCTGGGTCTCCAGGGCACGGTCACCAGCGGCATCGTGAGTGCGCTCAACCGCCCCGTGACTGCGGGCGACTCCACCGACGGCGCCTCGCAGTCCTACTTCAACGGCATCCAGACCGACGCCGCCATCAACCCCGGCAACTCCGGCGGTCCGCTCATCGACGGCCAAGGCGCCGTCATCGGGGTGAACTCCGCGATCGCCTCGCTCGGTTCCAGCTTCGGCGGCCAGAGCGGTTCCATCGGCCTGGGCTTCGCCATCCCCATCAACCAGGCCAAGCGCATCGCCGAGGAGATCATCAAGACCGGCAAGTCGCAGGTACCCGTCATGGGCATCAGCCTGGACATGCAGTACGCCAACTCCGGCGCCCGCGTGGCCTCCGTCTCCGCCGGGCAGGGCGCCCAGCGGGCGGGCCTCAAGGCGGGGGACATCATCACCTCGATCGATGGCAACGTGGTGACGGACGCCACCGCGCTCATCGTGGACATCCGCGCCCACCAGCCGGGGGACGTGGTGAAGGTGACCACCCGTGCGGGCAAGACCTACAGCGTGACGCTGGGGGCGAACACCTCGACGAATTAGGCTTCCGCCGTGATCTTCGACATGGGCATCGGTGAGATCCTGGTGATCGCGGTCGTCGCGCTCATCGTGTTCGGTCCCGATCGCCTGCCCAAGGTGGCGATGCAGGCGGCGCAGATGCTCCGGGCGTTGCGTGAGCAGGCCAACCAGGCCAAGGCGGGCCTGCTCGAGGCAGCCGACCTCGATGAGTCAACCCTGCGTGACCTCCGCGACCTGGATCCGCGGCGGGCCCTGCGCGACCTCGCATCCCCGATCGACGAGGCGGTGCGCAGCGCGAACGACGCCATGCGCACCGATGGCCCGGCGCCGTCTCCCCAGCCGTCGGCCGAGCCTGGTCCGTCCCCGGTGGATCCTCGCGACATCAGCTGAGCGCCGCGGCCCGCCTCAGTGCTTGGTCGGGGTGAGGCCGAGCGTCTTGCCCACCAGCCCGCGCGGCTGCTGCAGGAAGGTGTCGGCGAGTTGGAACATCGCCTGCGCGGCCGGTGCGTCCGGTGCGTCCAGCACCAGCGGGCGGCCAGCGTCACCGCCTTCGCGCAGGCGCACGTCGAAGGGGACCTTGGCGAGCAGCGGAACGGGTCCACCGAGTTCGCGCGTGAGGACGTCGGCCACGATCTGCCCGCCGCCGAAGCCGAACAGGTCGAGGGGCTCACCGCAATGCGGGCAGGGCGTACTCGACATGTTCTCGACGACGCCCAGCACCTTCTGGTGGGTCTGCTGTGCCACCATCCCCGCGCGCACGGCCACCTCGGCGGCCGCCGGCTGTGGGGTGGTGACGATGACGAGTTCGGAGGCGGGCAGCAGTTGGGCCAGGCTCATGGCGACGTCACCGGTGCCCGGCGGCAGGTCGAGCAGGAGGACGTCCAGGTCGCCCCAGAAGAAGTCGGAGAGGAACTGCTGCAGCACCCGGTGCAGCATGGGTCCGCGGAAGAGGACCGGCTCCGGGCTGCCGCCGCGCTTGAACGGGAGCATGGAGATCGCGCGCACGCCGTTGGCCTGTGGCGGCATCATGAAACCGTCATCGATGCGCGTGGGCGGCTCGGTGATCCCGAGCATGCGTGGCACCGAGTGCCCGTACACATCCGCATCGACGATCGCCACCTGCTTGCCCCGCTGGGCCATGGCGACGGCCAGGTTCACGGTGACCGACGACTTGCCGACACCGCCCTTGCCAGAGGTCACGCCGATGACCCGCGTGAGTGACCCGGGCCTGGCGAAGGGGATCTCCTTGGTCGGCCCTTGCAGCTTGTCGCGCATGGCGGTGCGTTGCGCATCGGACATGACGCCCAGCTCCACCGCGATGCGGCCCACGCCCGGCAGTCGGCCGAGGGCGGCCTCGACGCGTGACGTGATGGTGTCCCGCATGGGGCAGCCGCCGACCGTGAGCAGGACGCGCACGGTGACATCGCTGCCGTCGACGGTCACCGAGTCGACCATGTCGAGGTCGGTGATGGGGCGGTGGATCTCAGGGTCGTGGACCGTGGCCAGAACGGCCATGACGTCGGATTGAGCGAACATCCGGCAATCGTACGGTGAACAGTCGATGGCTTCCGGACGGGTCGTCGGCTCGCCGGATAATCAAGGATTCCCAAGCACATTTGCGCTGATAGGCTGCCCCGGATGAGCAAACGCTGATGGATTGGAGACGCCCATGGCCGTGCGTCTTTCACGATGGCAAGGACTGCCCAGCGAATCCGCCTTGACCGCCAGACAGGTGGCAGAGTCCCTCATCTCAGTGGCCGGCCTCATCGGTCGCCCGGTCCGCGACCAGGCCGGACATGACATCGGCCGGCTCGTGGACATCGTCGTCCGCCACGGCACCGCCACCTATCCGCCGGTGTCCGGGCTCATCGTCAAGGTGGGCCCCCGGAAATCGTTCATCGAATCCGCACACGTGCTCTCCATGTCGAATGACGAAGTGCGCCTCTCGTCCACGCGCGTGTACCTCTCGGACTTCGAGCGCCGGGATGGCGAGTCCCTCCTCGACGCGGACGTGCTGGACCACCAGATCCTCGACGTGGACGGCATGCGCGTCGTGCGCTCGTCCGACGCCTATCTGGCGCGCGTGGAGCGCGAGTACGTCGTCGTCGGCGTCGACGTCTCCTTCCGTTCGTTCGTGCGCCGCATCGTGCCCGGCGGCTACCGTCGGCGACCCACACCGGCCCACGTACTCGACTGGGCAGCCGTGGAATCGCTCGCCGAGGGCGTGGGGCCGGTGCGCACGGTCTCCTCGCGCTCGAAGCTGAGCCAGATGCGCCCCGCCGACCTGGCCGACCTCATCGAGGACCTGAGCGGCCGCGAGCAGGAGGCGCTGCTCGAGTTGCTGGAGCCTGAGGTCGCGGCAGACGTGCTGGAGGAGATGGAGTCGCCCGAACTGGTGGCCCTGTTCCGCGGTCTCGACGCCGACAAGGCTGCTGACTACCTCGAACTCATGGAACCCGATGAGGGTGCCGAGGTGCTCCGCGAACTGAGCGATGACCACCGGGAGTCGGTGCTGTCGGAGATGTCCGAGGAGGCATCGGACAACCTCCGCCTCATCGCCTCCTACGACGACGAGAGCGCCGGCGGCATCATGAACACCGACATGCTCGTGGTGCATGAGTCGCAGACGGCGCGTGATGCACTCAAGACCCTGCTCGCCCACGAGGATCGGCGCTCCCTCGACGGGGTCGTGGTGGTGGACGCGGAGGGCAAGCTGCTCGACCATGTGCCGGTCATCGAACTCGTGGAGTCCGGTGACCGTGTGCTCGCAGAGGTCGTGGGCCCGCCCTATCCGACCGCGGTGCTGGCGAACACCTCGGTGGAGGAGGTGCTCGAGGAGTTCACGAACAACCGCGGCTCATCGATCGTCGTGGTCGACGAGATGGACCGTCCCGTGGGGCAGATCCATGCCGATGACCTCATCGACGCGCTGGTGGGCGGCGAGGACCGCCGCTGGCCGTGGCAGAACCCCGGGGGCCTCGCATGACCACCGAGGTGAAGAACACCCACCGACGGGTGGGCCTGCTCGCCTTCCTGGCGGTCATGGGCCCCGGGATCATCGCCGGGCTCTCGGACGACGACCCCGCAGGCATCACGACCTATTCCGTGCTGGGAGCCAAGTACGGCTACCAGATGATCTGGACGCTCATCGTGTCGACGGTGGCCCTGATCCTCTTCCAGGACCTGGGCGCCCGCATCGGCGTGGTGACCCGACAGGGACTCATCGGGCTCATCCGACAGAAGTACGGTGCTCGGGCCGGCGCCCTCAGTGCGGTCACGCTCATGCTCGCGAACCTGGGCACCATGGCTGCGGAGTTCGCAGGCATCGCTGCGGCAGGGGAGCTGTTCGGACTCACCAAGTACGTGAGCGTGCCGCTCGCTGCGGTGGTGGTGACCCTGCTCGTCACGCGGGGTAACTTCGGGAAGATCGAGCGGGTCTTCTTCGTGCTCAGCGCGGTGTTCATCTGCTACGTCCTCGCGGCCTTCCTCGCCCACCCCGACTGGGGCAGCGCGATCCGGGGCTCGATCGTCCCGAGCATGCCGCTCACCGGTGATGCGACCTTCATGGCCACGGCGACACTGGGCACCACGCTCGCACCCTGGGGTCTCACGTTCATCCAGTCCTACGCCGTCGACAAGCGCCTCACGCGCGACGACCTGCGGCACCTGCGCATGGACGTGTGGGTCGGCTCGTTGCTCACCGCGATCATCGGCTTCTTCGTCATCATCACCTGTGCGGCGACCCTGCACCGCGAGGGCATCTCGATCAACGACGCGTCGGACGCAGCGCGGGCACTGAAGCCGCTCGCCGGCGAGATGGCACAGGCCCTGTTCGCGGTGGGACTCATCGGGGCGGCCCTGCTGGCTGCCTCCATCCTGCCGCTCTCCACGGCCTACGCGATGAGCGACCTCACCGGTCGCCCCGCTGCGCTCGACGACTCCCCGAGTGAGGCTCCGCTGTTCTACGGCACCTTCACCGCCGTCACTGTGGTCGCAGCGGTGATGATCCTCCTGCCCGGCGTACCCCTGGTCACCGTGCTGGTGGCGTCGCAGGTGCTCAACGCGGTGCTCCTGCTGCCACTCATGGTGTACATGTACGGCATCTCCGCTGATCGTCGCCTCATGGGTGAGTACCGATCTTCGCGCGCGATGCGCATCTGGTACGTCGCCTTCATCGTGATCGTGACCGGGGCCATCCTGGCCATGTTCTGGTTCAGCTTCCATCAGTAGCGAAACCCCTTACGGCGCATAGGATTTCGCCATGAGTTCGCTGATCGACATGCGCGTGTTCGGATCCGCACTCGTGACGATCTTCGTCATCATGGACCCGCCGGGCATCGTGCCCATCTTCATGGTGCTGGCGCAGGGGAAGTCCCGTGAACAGCGTCATCGCATCGCGTGGACGGCGACCGCCACCTCATTGGGCGTGATCGTCGCGTTCGCACTGCTCGGCGAGCAGGTGCTGCAGTACCTGAAGATCTCGCTACCCGCGCTGCAGGGGGCCGGCGGACTGCTGCTCCTGCTCATCGCGCTGCAGCTGCTCACCGGGGCGGAGCAGACACAGAACGAAGCGGTGGAGGACGTGTCCGTCGCCCTTGTTCCCCTGGGCACGCCGTTGCTGGCCGGACCGGGTGCCATCGTCGCCACCATCCTCTACTCGCGACAGGCCGACAGCAGTACCAAGTGGGTTGCCCTGGCCGCGGCGGTGCTCGCCGTGCACCTCATGATCTGGATGGCGATGCGCTTCTCCGGCTTCATCGCACGCATCGCCGGGACCGGAGGGATCGTGGTGTTCTCACGCATCATGGGCCTGCTGCTCGCGGCGATCGGTGTGCAGCTGCTGGCCAATTCCGTCGAGGGATTCATCGGCTTGGCCCACTGATGAAGCGCGTGCTTACCCTCGCCAACCCGGCGAGCGACTCGGGGAAGACGAGTGCCGCATTGGGCATCGCGAGCATGCTCGTCGACCTCGGCCATCAGGTGCTCGCGGTGGACCTCGATCCCCAGGCCTCCCTGACCCGTGCGCTCGGCATCGATGCGGAGACGCTCGACTGCTCGCTCTTCCATGTGCTGATGCACGGCACCCCGGCCATCGAGGCCATGCTCGACACCGACCTGGGTCTCGACGTCATGCCGGCCACGCTCGAACTCTCGTCCATCGAGGCGGCGCTGATGACACGTCCGGGGCGCGAACACCTGCTGCGCAGTGCGCTCGAACCGGTGCGCGATGACTACGACTGGATCGTCATCGACTGCGCGTCGTCCATGGGACTGCTCACGCTGAATGCGCTGGCGGCGGCCGACCTCCTCGTCGTGCCCATGCGTGGGCACTCCGCCCGGGCGTTGGCCCAACTGGACGCCATGGTCGCGGAGGTCAAGCGCTTCGTGAACCCTGCGCTCGAAGCGGCGGGCGCCTTGGCGGTCGGCACCACCCATGACCCCGCCGTGGGCCTGCCGCTGCTCGCAGCCATCCCGCAACCACCGCTGGCGCTCAACGCCTATCGCGAACTCGCAAAGCTGCTGGCGCGAGGCTGACCGCTACTTGTCGTCGCCCTGACCGCCGCCGCGGGTACGGCGACGCTGGCGATCGGCGCGGGGCGCACGCTGCTCCGGAGGGGCGTCGTTTCGGGACTCACGGGCCGGCCGCTCGCCCTGCTTCCGCTCGTCACGGGGCCTGTGCCCATCACGCGACTTGCCACCGCGGCCGTCGCGCGAGCCGCCGGAGCGGCCTTCGCGAGCATCGCGCTTGCCGTGGCGCTTGCCGGTCTCACCGAGGTCCTCGAGGGCCTCTGCAGCCAATCCGGCGCGCTTCTGCTCTGCCGCTGTCATGTAGCCCTTC
>JAJXSV010000074.1 GCA_021784375.1 Actinomycetes bacterium
GGGAAGATGTACTGGTGGATCCAGGTGTACGCATGCCTTGACGCGACCATGCGATCGTGCGGCATGGTGATGGCCTGCAGCCCGAAGCGACCTCCCGGCACGAGCAACCGGCTCACCGTCTCGAAGTACACAGGCCAGTACTCGGCGCCGACCGCCTCCAACATCTCCACGCTCACCACGGCGTCGTAGTGACCGCTCACGTCGCGGTAGTCACACAGCTCCAGCGTGACCTGATCGGCGAGACCGGCACGCTCAACGCGGTCCCGCGCACCGTCGAGTTGCTCCTGCGACAATGTCACCGAGTGGACCGTGGCACCGCGCTCGGCCGCCTGCAACGCGAGTTGGCCCCAACCGGTGCCGATCTCCAGGACCCGCGTGCCAGCACCGACATGCGCCAGATCGAGCACCCGGTCCACCTTGCGCCGTTGGGCGGCGGCCAGGTCGGTCGGGCCCTCGCTGTCGCGAACGCTGTCGAAGAGCGCAGAGGAGTAGGTCATGGTGTCATCGAGGAAGAGGGCGAAGAGCTCGTTCGAGAGGTCGTAGTGGCGCGAGATGTTCGAGCGCGCACCGTCGCGGTGGTTCTGCTCGTTACGGGGGTGTCGGGGCTCGAACCACCGACGGAATGACCGCATCCAGGCGGGGACGATGTCGAGGAGTCTGGCCGCGTACGGCGTCAGGACATCGGCGAGGTCACTCCCCTCTCCGGCGGCCCAGTCTCCGGCCATGTAGGCCTCGCCGAGCCCGATCTTCAGATCCGCACCAAGGCGGTGGAAGACGGCCTGGTCGCGAATGTCGAACACTGGCAAGGCGTTTTGCAGTCCGTTGATCGTGGAGCCATCCGGCATCCGGACGGTGACGGGCACCGACGGTGCGATGCGACGAAGCAGGTGGCGTGCCACGGCGGCCCGCAGGGCACTGCTCGGCGGCGCGGCGAGTTCCGACCAGTCTGCCGACGGGCGGGTGCTCTGCAGGGCGTCATAGCTCATTGGAACCCCAACTGCTTGTCGTGATCGGGCCTGGGCAGCACTGGGAGTCGGCGCACCCACAGCCAGATGCCATGCATACGGATGCGCAGCATCGTCTGCAGCGCCACGAGCGGCGTTCGGGCCACCGCACGCACGAGGTTCATGGCAGTGGCCGGAACCGGACGGCCGCTGAATGAGGCGCTGAACATGTGCTCGTCGCCCTGGAGCAATTGGATGGAGACCGAGACACGATCCGCGCTCAGCTTGAGCGCCACCAGGTACTCGCCCGTCACCTCGAAGAAGGGCGAGACATAGAACTCCTTCTCCACGCGCGCCCGACCGTCGACGTCGGGACGGAGGAGATGGGCGTGGCGGTCGCCGTAGGTGTTGTGGATCTCCAGCACCGCCCAGCGCACTGCCGTCTGCTCGTCGATGCACCAGAAGACCGTGAGCGGGTCGAAGGCCTGGCCGAAGGCCCGCCCGGAGGAGAGCATGAGCACACGATCGGTGTCGGCGATCTGCTCCCCTTGGCTGCTTGCGAAGGTTGCGACGGCCCCTCGCAGCGAGGTCGCAGCACCACCGAAGTGATCGCGGGTGGGGAAGTCCGCGATCACGCCACGTGATGGCACCGCATCAACATCGAACAACCACTGGTAGGTCCTGAAGTGGAGACGGTGGTTGAACGGCCGTCGACGCTGGTGACGGACCGAGCCGCGGACCAGTGCGGGGAGTTGCGGCAACGTCACCATCGCGCACCGAGCCTGCTGGCGGCGTTGAGCCCCGACCGTGCGCCGTCCTCGTGGAATCCCCAGCCGAGGTGCGCGCCCGCGAAGGCCAGGCGCGGACCACCCGCGGCCGCGATGCGCGGCGCCGCAGCGACTGCGGCTGGCGTGAACACCGGGTGCATGTACTCCATGCGTGCGATCACCGACTGCGGATCGACGAGTGCGCCGGGGTTGAGCGTGACGACGTGGTCGTCGGCGAGGTCGAGGCCGTGCAGCCGGTTCATCCAGTAGCTGACGAGGACGCCCGAGGAATCCGCGCGGCAGTCCTCGATGCGGTAGTTCCAGCTCGAACGCGCACGGCGGGGTGAGGGCAGCACTGAGGCATCGCGGTGCAACCAGGTGGGATTCACGGAGTACTTGAACGATTGCAGGTCCTTGCGCTCGTCGGCGCTCGCATCCACGAGCAGGCGTGCGGCATCGTCCGCGTGGACAGCGATGACGGCCTTGTCGAAGCGGCGCGTGCTGCCATCAACCGTCGTCACATCGACGCCGTCATGGTGGCGCTGCACCGCCGTGACCGCGGTGTGCAGATGCGTGGCTGGCAGGCGCTGGATGATGGCGCGAACGTACGTCGACGACCCGCCGACGACGGTGCGCCAGGTGGGAGAGCCGCCGATCGAGAGCATGCCGTGGTTGTCGAGGAATGCGAACAGGTGCCGTGCCGGGTATTCGCGTGCGTCAAGGTCGCCCGCTGACCAGACGCAGGAGACCAGGGGTACGGCGAAATGGCGGATGAAGTACTCGCTGTAGCCACCTCGAGCGAGGAACTCGCCCCAGGTCTCACTCCCTGCGTCCCGATCGCCGAGCAAGGCGCGGGCCGCGCGGTGGAAGCGCGGCACGTCCGCCAGCATGCGCAGGAAGCGGGGATCGACGAGTCGCTGGCGCTGCGCGAAGATGCCGGTTGCGCCGCGACCGCCCGAGTAGGTGAGACGGCAGCGTCGGCACTCCACGCTCATGCTCATCTCGGTGGGCTGCGTCCTGACGTCGAGTTCGCTGAACATCCGCAGCAGGGTCGGATAGGTGCGCTCGTTGTGCACGATGAAGCCGGAGTCGATGCTCGCGATGCCTCCGGTGCGCAGGGGCACCGCATGCGTGTGCGCATGCCCGCCGAAGCGCCGGTCCCGCTCGAACAGCGTGACGTCATGGCTCCGGCGCATTGCGTACGCGGCCGTGAGCCCGGCGACGCCGGACCCGATGACGGCGACACTGTCCCTGCCTGCGTTTGCCACGGCGGGGACTGTATATGGATTGTCTAGCCTTTGTCTAATGCTTGCACTAGACTGCGGGCATGTACACGATCAAGGCCGCCGCCCAGATGACGTCCATCCCGCCGGCCACCCTGCGCGCCTGGGAGCGTCGGTACGGCATCGGATTGGCCCAACGCACGGACTCGGGCTACCGCCTGTACGACGAGGTGGCACTGGCCGAGGTGCAGGCCATGCAACGCCTCATCGAGGGCGGTTGGGCGGCCAAGCAGGCGGCCGACGAGGTCCTGCGCCAGCGCGTCGGGCGCTTGCCGGGCGCCGACTCCCCGGCCGCGTGGCCGGGCATCGCCGAGTTCGTGAACGCGGCCGACCGACTCGACGACGCGGCCATGGGTCGCGTCCTTGACGAGGTGTTCGCGCGGGCCAGTTTCGAGCACGTCTTCGACGGTTGGCTCACCCCCGCCCTGCATGCAGTCGGCGAGGCCTGGGCGGGGGGCACGCTCGACGTGGCCAGTGAGCACTTCGCGAGCGCTGCCGTCATGCGACGCCTCTCCGCGGCGCACGAGGCAGCGGCGGCGCATGCCCGCGGTCCTCGGGTGCTTGTTGGCCTGCCCCCGGGCGCCGTCCACGAAGTGGCGCCCCTGGCCATGGCTACCGCGTTACGCCGCGTCGGGGTGAACGCCGTCTATCTCGGCGCCGACCTCCCGACTGACGCCTGGGCCGGTGCCGCGGCCAGTCCAAGCGTGACGGCCGTCGTGATGTCCTTGACCACGGCATCAGACGTCGAGGCCGCCCGGGCCGTGGTCCAGTCGCTTCGGGCGCGACGACCGGATCTCTGCATCGCCGTCGGTGGACCGCACGCTGCCGCACTCGTCGGCTCGACCATCCTGTTCACAGGAACCATCCCGGAATCCGCCCGCGAACTCGCCGCGCACCTTGACGGTCGCCAGGGAGGCTGAGCATCCATGCGCATCACCAGGACCGTCATGAGCCCACGCGCCATCTCCGAGGTGTTCGCCTACCTCAGCGACTTCACCAGTACGACGGAGTGGGACCCCGGCACCATCAGCACGACGCTGGTGAGCGGTGACGGTGGCGTTGGCACCGTCTACGCCAACACCTCCAGATTCAACGGTAGGCAAGCCGCACTCACCTACCGCGTGACCGCCTTGGTGCCCAACGCACTGGTGCGCCTCGAGGGCGAGAACAAGACCATCCATGCCACGGACACCATGACCTTCGACGAGTCGGCGCACGGGACGAGCGTCACCTACGACGCGAACTTCCGCTTCAAGGGCTTGGCCCGGTTGGCGGCACCATTCCTGGGCAGGGCCTTCAAGAAACTCGGCGATGAGGCGGAGGCGGGGCTTCGGCGGGCGCTTGGCGCATAGTCGCGGGCACCATCGCCGCGCCCTGCATGCGCCCTGTGCCCGCGCGGCGCAGTCCCCGCGCCATGCCTGGAGTTGGTGAGCGGCGCTCAGGAAGGGCAGCCCCCGACGCGGCGGCATGCCCAAGGGCTACCACTACGACAAGCCCCGAAATATAAGCAAGTCCCGGGACATCCGATAAGGACGTCCCGGGACTTCACATGGTCGGGGTGACAAGATTTGAACTTGCGACCTCTTCGTCCCGAACGAAGCGCGCTACCAAGCTGCGCCACACCCCGCCGACGCGAACGCCAGCCTGCGAATCCTATGCGATCGCCACGAGCGCCCCGAAATCGCCGTTCAGGCGCCCTTCAGGTGCGGGCCAGCAGGGTGAGCAGGGTGGCCTCGGGCCGACAGGCGAATCGCACCGGTGTGAAGGGATTGGTGCCGATCCCGGCGCTCACGTGCAGCCAGGCCCGCTTGTGGTGGTGCAGCCCCTTGGCGCGTCGGCGGTCGAGGTCGCAGTTCGTCACCAGGGCACCGAAGCCGGGGATGCAGAGCTGGCCGCCGTGCGTGTGCCCGGCGAGCACCAATGCGACCCCGTCGGCCTCCATAGCGTCCAGGATGCGCAGATAGGGCGCGTGGGTCACGCCGATCCCGACGTCCGCAGCGGTCACCGGACCGGCCACCGCGCGGTAGTCGTCGCGTCCGAGGTGGGGGTCGTCCACGCCCCGGAACTCGATCCGGGTGCCCTGCACCTCGAGTGTGGAGCGGCCCTGGTTGACGGACCGCCAACCGCCTGCCTCGAGCGCGCCCAACAGGTCGGGCCAGGGTAGGTCGTCACCGTGGATGCGCTTGCCCTTGTCGCGTCCGAGGTAGCGCGCGGGGTTCTTCGCGCGGGGGGCGTAGTAGTCGTTGCTCCCGAAGACGAAGACCCCGGGCAGTGTGCGCAGTGGCCCAAGCGCCTCCAGCACCGCCGGCACCCCATTCGCATGCGCGATGAAGTCGCCGGTCACCACCACCAGGTCAGGGCGCTCTGCGGCGAGTGAGCGCAGCCAAGTCGCCTTCCGATGCTGGGAGGGCGTGAGATGGAGGTCGGAGATGTGCAGGATCCGGATGGGGGTCGCCCCCGGGGGCAACACCGGCACCTCGACCCGACGCGTGGTGAAGGCACGCACCTCGTAGCCGGCGCTGTACGCGAGCCCACCGACAGCGACGATGCCCAGTGCGATCAACGGGTTCATGCGCTCATCCAAACACGACCCACCAGCACGCTGGCAGGATTGCCCCATGACCACCATGAAAGAGCAGCTGCAGGCAGACCTCACCGACGCCATTCGCGCCCGCGATGAGTTGCGGAGCGGCACCATTCGCATGGCGCTTGCTGCCATCATGAACGAGGAAGTGGCCGGCAAGGCCGCCCGCAAGTTGACGGACGTCGAGGAACTCGCGGTGCTCACGCGGGAGGGCAAGAAGCGTCGCGAGTCCATCGAGGCGTTCACGGCCGCCAACCGCATGGACCTCGCGGACAAGGAGGCCGCGGAACTCGCGGTGCTTGAGCAGTACCTGCCGTCGCAACTCCCACCCGACGAGTTGGCCGCAATGATCGCGGCGGCCGTGGCCGATGCCAAGGCGTCGGGCGCCGAGGGCATGAAGGCGATGGGCGCGGTCATGAAGGTGCTGCAGCCGAAGGTCACTGGTCGCGCGGACGGGGCCGCCGTCGCGGCCGCGGTTCGCGCTGCGCTCGGCGCCTGATGCCCGACAGGTTGCGATGGCGCGGCACCGCTCGCTCGCTGGTGCTCTCCTGGGTGCTCGTGGCGATCTTCGTCATGGTGTTCGGCATCATCGTCATCAGTCACGCTGCGATGGGCTCACACGCCCTCAGACCGGGTGCAGCCGGTTGGGCCGTCGCCATCGCTGCGCTTGGGCTCGGTCTCCTCGTGGCACTCTGGACCTCACGCGTGGCCGTGGAGTTCGATGAGCAGGAATTGCGCATCCGCTTCGGACCCGGCTGGCCGGTGCGCCGCATCCCCTGGAGCCGCGTAATCTCCGTCGAGTACCTGTACGTGCACCCCCTGCAATGGGGCGGCTGGGGCTACAGGATCCTGCCCCTGCGTCGTGCGCAGGCCATCGTGCTCAGGGCAGGCGATGGGCTGCGCCTGGAGTTGAGCAATGGGCAGGCGCTGATCGTCACCGTCGATGGGGCCAAGCGCGCCCTCGACGTCATCCGCAAACTCCGTTCCGGCGAATAGGCCACAGCCGCGGTCCGAGACCGTTGCTGCATCCTGCAAGGAGGCGCTGCACGTGAACAGACTCGGGCATTCGACATCGCCATATCTGTTACAGCACAAGGACAACCCGGTCGACTGGTACGAATGGGGCGGCGAGGCATTCGCGGAGGCACGGAGGCGCGACGTCCCCGTCTTCCTTTCCATCGGCTACTCGAGCTGCCACTGGTGCCATGTGATGGCACACGAGTCCTTCGAGGATCCGGGAGTGGCCGCATTCCTCAATGCGCACTTCGTGAGCATCAAGGTGGATCGAGAGGAGCGCCCGGACATCGACGCCGTGTACATGAGCGCAACCGTGGCCATGACCGGCAGCGGGGGCTGGCCCATGAGCACCTTCCTCGACCACGAGGGCCGCCCCTTCTACGCAGGCACCTACTTCCCACCCGAGCCGCGTCACGGCATGCCGTCGCTGTCGCAGCTGCTCGAGATGATCGCGGAGGCCTGGAATGCGCGCCGAGGTGACGTGACCGATGCCGCAGGGCGCATCCGCAGCCTGCTCGCGGACCAGGCGTCCCCGGGGCTCGAGCCCGCCGGGATCGATGAGGCGTTGCTGCGAGACGCCGTTGATGCGCTGGCTCGCTCCTTCGACGCCGAACACGCGGGATTCAGCGGCGCCCCGAAGTTCCCGCCGTCGATGGTCCTGGAGTTCCTCTTGCGCGAAGCGGCGCGCATCGAGGACAAGCGTGCGCTCCTCATGGCGGGCTGGACACTGGAGGCGATGGCCCGCGGTGGCATGTACGACCAGCTCGGCGGCGGCTTCGCCCGCTACTCAGTTGACGCCAGGTGGGCCGTCCCCCATTTCGAGAAGATGCTGTACGACAACGCGCTGCTGTTGCGCGTGTATGCGCATTGGTGGCGCCTGACCGGGAACGCGCTGGCGGAGCGCGTCGTGCGTGAGACAGCGCACTTCCTGCTCACCGAGATGCGCACCGCGCAAGGCGGTTTCGCCGCATCCATCGACGCCGACAGCGCGGGTGGCGAAGGGCGCTTCTATGCCTGGTCACCCGGCCAGATGCAGGAAGTGCTCGGTGAGGTCGACGCACAGTGGGCGGCAGACCTGTGTGAGGTGACGGCGACGGGGAGTTTCGAACACGGCCTGTCGACACTGCAGTTGCGGCGGGACCCTGACGACCCGGCGCGCTGGCAGTCGGTGCGGAAGCGCCTGTATGCGGCGCGCGCCCAACGCGTGCGTCCGGGAACGGACGGGAAGGTGGTTGCCGCCTGGAACGGGTTCGCCGTCAGCGCCTTGGCGGAGGCTGGCGCGCTCCTCTCCGAGCCGGCATGGGTGCTGGCCGCCGAGGAGGCGGCGGACCTGCTGGTGGCCGTCCACCTCTCTGCGGACGGCCGGCTCCGTCGCACGTCGCGCGACGGCGTCGCGGGGTCCAGCACCGGTGTGCTCGAGGACTACGCATCCGTCGCCGAGGCCATGCTGGTGCTTGCGCAGGTCAATGGGGACACGGTCTGGCGCGAACGAGCCCAGGTGCTCCTCGATACCGCGCTGACGCATTTCGGCGCCGACGACGGCGGCTTCTTCAGCACCCCCGCATTCGGGGAGCAGCTGATCGTCCGGCCGCGTGAGTTGGGCGACGCCGCCGAGCCATCGGGCACGGCGGCCATGGCGCAGTCGCTGCTCACGTATGCGGCGCTGACGGCATCGGACACACACCGCGAACGCGCACGATCGGCGCTCACCGCACTCGCCGGATTGGCGCGGCGCGCACCGCGTGCCGCCGGTTGGGCGTTGGCCGCGTGTTCGGCGCTGTTGGACGGCCCCGCCGAGATCACCGTGAACGCGGCCGCTGGCCACGCGCTGCACGCACTCGCCTTGCGCGGCAGTGCGCCCGGTGCCGTCGTCATCGTCAATGGAGATGGTCCACCAGGCACGGCGATGGTGTGCCGTCACCACACCTGCTCGCTGCCGACCTCGGTTGCCGAAGCCCTGGCGGCCCAGATCGGTGCGCGCCACTGACATGGCGGGCCCATCGGCAACCGCGACGGGCTAGAGGGCGCGCAGGATGCAGAACTCGTTGCCCTCGGGATCCGCCATGACCACCCAGGTGGTTGCTGGGTCGGCGCTCTGGCCGATCTCGACACGGGTGGCGCCGAGTGCCTCCGCGCGCGCCACCTCGACCGCCTGATTGTCCGGGCGGAGGTCGAAGTGCAGGCGGTTCTTGATGACCTTGGTGTCTGGGGCCTTGAGGAACAGCAGCACCGGCGACAGCACGAGCCCGCGATTGCGCGGTTCGACCACCACGTCGGTGTCGGACGCCTGGGTGACCTCCCAGTCGAGCACCTCGGCCCAGAAGTCCGCAACCCGGGCCGGGTTGTGGCAATCGACGGTCACGCACTCGATGGTGAGCATGTGCGTCATCAAAGCACAGTGACCGTTGTTCACAAATGGCCCGTATTCCGGGCGAGAACTGAACAACCCGGGAAGAAGAACGACGGTTGTTCACGGACGGCCCGAATTCCGGGCGAAACGTGAACAACCGTCGTTGTCAGGGCTTGGGATGTCAGCCGGCGAGTTCCTCGGCGACGAGTTCGGCGATCTGCACGGCGTTCAGCGCTGCACCCTTGCGCAGGTTGTCGTTGCTGATGAACAGCGCCAGACCGCGCTTGCCCTCGACCGACTGGTCCTGACGGATGCGTCCGACGTAGGACGGATCGTTGCCGGCGGCCATCAGCGGCGTGGGCACGTCCACCACGAGCACACCGGGAGCATCTGCGAGCAGCTTGGCGGCCCGCTCCGGCGTGATCTCGTGGGCGAACTCGGCGTTGATGGAGAGCGAGTGTCCGGTGAACACGGGCACACGCACGCAGGTTCCGCTCACACGCAGGTCGGGGATGCCCAGGATCTTGCGGGATTCATTGCGCAGCTTCTGCTCCTCGTCGGTCTCATTCGAGCCGTCGTCGACGAGGGATCCGGCGAAGGCCACCACGTTGAACGCGATGGGAGCGACGTACTTCTTCGGCGCGGGCATGGTGACCGCAGCACCGTCGTGGGTGAGGGCAGCGATGTCCTGGCTGATCGCCCCCCGCACCTGGCCGTCGAGCTCGTTGACGCCCGCCAGGCCAGAGCCCGACACCGCCTGGTACGAGGAGACGATGAGCTTCACGAGCCCGGCTTCCTCGTGCAACGGGCGCAGCACCGGCATGGCGGCCATCGTCGTGCAGTTCGGGTTGGCGATGATCCCCTTCGGTCGCCACTTGATGTCGAGC
>JAJXSV010000075.1 GCA_021784375.1 Actinomycetes bacterium
AGCCGCAGGCGCAGCCGGCGCAGTGGCGGGTGCTGCGGCTGCCGCAGCGGCTACGGCCTGCGAGGACTTGGGGGTGTAGTCAGCGAAGAACTCCCACCAGGCCGGGTCGACCGAGTTCCGGTCCTGGAGGAATTTCTCGTAGATCTCATCGACCAACCAATCGTTGGCCCCGAACTGACTCGACACGCTCACGCCTCCCAGTGATTCACTCGAGCCTACTCGCGGAGCGAGTGAGCGCGGCCGGCGCCTGCGTCGGGCCGCCGAGCGAGCGACAAGCGTTGGGAACAGGGTTCCAACACTCGCGGAGCGAGTGAGCGCGGCCGGCGCCTGCGAGGGCACTGCCAATCGCCTAACGCGCGAAGACGCGCGCCGGGGGACGCGTGCTTGCGGCTGCGCTGGGTGTCAGTCGCTCTTGCGTCGCCGGTACTCGCCGGGGGTGACACCCACCACTTTGGTGAACTGGCGGGAGAACGCGCTCTGGTCGTACCAGCCACAGCGGTGCGCGATCTCGGACAGTGGCAGCCCGCTCGTCCGCAGGAGATCGGTGGCCGCGCCCACGCGCACCTGGGTGATGTACTGCTTGGGAGGCAGGCCGAAGGTCCGCCTCATGAGCCGCTCGAACTGACGCAGCGGCAGTCCGGCGAGCTCCGCGAGCGCGTCGATGGTGATCGCCTCGGCCATGTGTTCCCGCACATGCGCGACCACCGGCCGCAGGGGATGCTCCGAGCCGAGCGCTGCTGGCGTCCCCAGGGCGATCGACACCACCGCGATGGCCACGACCTGCTCGTCCTCGATGATCGGCTGCTTGGTCGTGAGGTACCAGGCGTGCTGCCCGTTGGGGCCGGCGATCACCTCGAGCTCGTCGCGCATGGTGTGCCGCAGTTGGCGGATGTCGTCGTCCTGCTGGTGGTAGCGGGCCGCCATGTCGCCCGGGAAGAGGTCGGTGCACAGCTTGCCGACGACGTCCCTGCGGCTGGTGCGACCCGTACGCTCCACGAAGGCGTTGTTGACGGCGAGGTACCTGCCCTCCGCGTCCTTCACGCAGTAGAGGGTCTCCGGGGCCGTGTCGAGCAGCTCGGCCATGGAGGTGTAGGCGGCGAGCGACATACGGGAAGTGTAGGAAATCGCCGCCATCCACGGCAGGAAGATCCAAGACGGACGCCGCCCAACGGGGGAGCATTCATCCATGCTCCCTGAGACCCTGCGTGACGCCGATGCGCTCACCGACGCTGCCGTGAACCGTGCCCGCACCATCCTCGCCGACGCCGATCGCCTGCGTGATCACCGTGCGAGGTACAACCAGCGGCGCTTCCAGCGGCTCCTGCAGGACGCCGACGCGGTCTCGGTGACGATGTCGCTCACGGACGAGGTCATGCGCATCAGTGAGCCGACGCGGGCCGCCCGGGCGCTGCGCCGGGCTGCGGCCAAGGCGACCAGCCGAGGGCTGGGGTTCAAGGACGCGAACGGCGTGAAGTTCATCGCGGCCCTGTCGCCGGTGATGCCGAAGCTGGTCATGCGCATCGTCGAATGGCAGGTGCGTTCGGCGGCGACCGGCATCATCCTGCCCGCCGAGCAGCGTCCGCTCGCTGCCCACCTGCAGAAGCGCCGCAAGGACGGGGTGCAACTCAACGTCAACGTGCTCGGCGAGGCGGTGCTCGGCGATCGCGAGGCCACCCACCGCCTCGAGTCCATCATCGAGATGGTGCAGCGTCCCGACGTCACCTACGCGTCGGTGAAGATCTCCGCGGCCGTGAGCCAGCTCAACACGATCGACCACGAGGGTTCCGTCGACCGGGTCGCCGAGCGCCTGCGCCGCCTGTACTCAGCGGCGATGGCTGCTGACACGTTCATCAACATGGACATGGAGGAGTACCGCGATCTCGGCATCACCGTGGATGTGTTCAAGCGCGTGCTCTCCGAGCCGCAGTTCGGCACCCTGGATGCAGGCATCGTGCTGCAGGCATACCTCCCGGAGTCGCACGCCGCGTTCGCTGACCTCGTCACCTGGGCCAAGTGGCGCCGCGCCGCCCTCGGCGGCCGGATCAAGATCCGCCTGGTGAAGGGCGCCAACCTGGCCATGGAATCCACGGAGGCCGAACTGCACGGCTGGGTCGCGGCTCCCTACGGCTCCAAGGCCGATGTGGACGCGTCCTTCAAGCGGCTCGTCGACTGCGCCCTGCGCCCGGAGAACGCCGATGCCGTGCGCGTGGGGGTGGCGTCGCACAACCTGTTCGACATCGCCTGGGCGTTGGAGGTCGCGGCGGCGCGCGGCGTGAGCGAGCAGCTGGACATCGAGATGCTGGAGGGCATGGCGAACGGCGAGGCGCTCGCGGTGGCTCGCCAGCTCGGTCGCATCCTGCTCTACACGCCGGTCACCCGGCACGATGACTTCGCCTCCGCCGTCGCCTACCTGGTGCGCCGGCTCGACGAGAACACCTCGCCTGAGAACTACCTGCGCGCGTCCTTCGGCATGACCCCGTCGAGCACGCCCTTCGAGGAGCAGGCAGCCCGCTTCCGCCGCGCTGTTGCGCAGCGGCACGACCTCCGCACTGACTCGCGACGTCACCTGATGACGAGGCACGATGCTGCCGCCCTTGCCGATCAAGGCATCTTCGAGAACGAGGCGGACGGAGACCTCACCCACCCGCAGTTCCGGCGCGGGCTCGCGGAGGCGCTCGAGACGCAGCGCCAGGGCTGGATCCTGCCGCTCCCGCTGGTCATCGGCGGCGAGCAGCTGGTGAAGGCCGACCAGGTCGACGGTAGTGACCCCGGCGACCATGGAAGGGTCTGGTACAAGTACTCGGTCGCCTCCGCGGCGGATGTCGATCGCGCCGTGGCGGTGGCCCAGGCCGCCGCGCCGGCCTGGGACGGGCGAGGCTCCGCGGCCCGTCGACGACTGCTCTTCGAGGCGGCGCGCATCATGGAGGAGCAGCGCACCAACACCATCGCGGTGATGATGCTGGACAGCGGGAAGACCGCGGCCGAAGCGGATCCCGAGATCTCCGAGGCCATTGACTTCGCGCGCTTCTACGGCCTCACCGCGCGGCAGCAGATCGCCGGTTCCGACTCGACGCCCTTGGGTGTGGTCGCGGTGGTGCCGCCGTGGAACTTCCCCTATGCGATCCCCTGTGGTGGCGTGTGCGCAGCGCTCGCCGCTGGGAATGCCGTCATCCTGAAGCCGGCTCCGGAGACGGTGGCGGTGGCCTGGCTGCTGGCGCAGCAACTGTGGGCTGCGGGGGTGCCAAAGGACGTCCTGCAGTTCGTCCCGACACGCGACGACGACAACGGCCGGCGCCTGATCACGCATGACGACGTCAACGGTGTGGTGCTCACCGGTGGCTTCGCCACGGCCGAGCTGTTCACCTCCTGGCGCCCCGACATTCGGCTGCTCGCCGAGACGAGTGGGAAGAATGCGTTGCTCATCGCGGGCTCCGCGGACATCGATGCCGCCGTCAAGGACCTCGTGCAGTCCGCCTTCGGCCACGCCGGACAGAAGTGCAGTGCTGCCAGCCTGGCCATCGTGGAGGCCGCGGTCTACGACAACCCGGCGTTCCTGCGCCAGCTCAAGGACGCGGTGGACACCTTGCGCGTCGGTCCCGGTTGGGAGTACGCGACGGTGGTGGGTCCGGTGATCCGACCCCCGGAGGGGCCGTTGCAGCGCGCGCTCACGCAACTCGATGCAGGGGAGTCCTGGTTGGTCGAGCCCCGCAAGCTCGACGCGGCCGGTTTCCAGTGGAGCCCCGGCGTGAAGATCGGTGTGCAGCCCGGCTCCTGGTCGCACCGCAACGAGTGGTTCGGACCGGTGCTCGGGGTCATGCGCGCGCCGGACTTCGACACCGCGATCGCCTGGCAGAACGCCGTCGACTACGGGTTGACCGCCGGCCTGCACGCACTCGATGTCGAGGAGTGCGAGCGCTGGATCGAGCGCGTCGAGGCGGGGAACGTGTATGTGAACCGCGGCACCACCGGGGCCGTGGTGAATCGCCAGCCCTTCGGCGGCTGGAAGCGTTCCGCGGTCGGCCCGACGTCCAAGGCCGGGGGCCCGCACTACGTGACGCAACTGCGGAACTGGACCCCCTTCGACGACGTGGCGAGATCCATCCGTCAGGCCGAGGTGTGGTGGCACAACGTCGGGTCAGAGCGCGTCGATCATTCCGACCTCAAGGTGGAGCGCAACATCCATCGCTACCTGCCATTGGCGAAGGGCATGGACGTGCGCGTGGGTGCGGAGACCTCCGCCGAGGCGTGGGAGTACCTGGCAGTGCTCCAGAGGCTCACCGGCACGCCCATGACCTTCTCCTCGGCCGCCCCGGTGTCGGGTCCGCTGCCGTGCCTGGTGGAGGACCTCGAGACCTTCACGGGGCGGGCATCCTCCGAGCGCGTGCGCGTGCTCAGTGGTGAGGCGGTCGACGGCTCGGCCTTCCTGGCGCGCGGCATCTCGGTCGACCGTCGCCCGTTGGCCGCCAATGGTGCGGTGGAGGTCGCGCGCTGGGTGCATGAGCAGAGCGTGAGCATCACGAACCATCGCTACGGGAACGTCGGCGCCGGTCCGCAGCCCCGCGTGGGCTGAGCCGTTGCCCGCTCCGCTCCCGTGACCGGGTCAGGCGAGGCGGATCACGTACCGGTTGAGTGGGGCGCCGCCCTGTGACGCGGGGCGGTTGTACTGCTCGACGAACTGGCCGCCGCACTTGAGGACCACTGCCTGCGAGGCGAAGTTGTCGATGTTCGTGGTGATCTCGACGTAGGGCAGGCCCTCGCGGCGCGGAAGCTCGAGGACGTCGTGGAGCGCCTGGGTGGCGTAACCGAGGTTGCGCTTCCACTCGACGACGGCGTACCCGATGTGCCCGAGGACGTGTGGCGGGAGTTCGGCGGTGCCGCGCTGCCAGCGGAAGGTGATGACTCCGGCGAACTCGCCGTCCCACATCCATCGCGTGTACTGCGGGAGGCGGGGGACCTCCGTGCCGTCATGCAGGGTGATGGTGCGACCCTCGGGATGCAGGTCCTCGACGCCGTCGATGAAGGCCTGCGGATCCGACCGGATCTGGGCGGTGAGTGCGGCCACCGCCTCCGGATCGGTGTTGATGTCGAAGGAGAATCCGCGCTCGCGTGCTGCCAGATAGCTCGGGACCATCTCGAGTGTGGGGCGCAGCAGTTCCATCGCGACAGGCTATCGCGAGGATTCCCACGGGCTCGTGAATGCGCAGCCTCAGGCCGACGCGTCGATCCAGGCCTGCCACTTCGGTGCGAACTCCGCGTGTG
Organism: Actinomycetes bacterium; assembly: GCA_021784375.1. Next base: position 5,260 of record JAJXSV010000075.1, read on the forward strand.
CAGGCTGCAGCTGCTGGCGGGTGATCCCGCCGCCGGTGCGGGCTGAGAAGGCCATGCCGATGGTCACCCCATGCGCCGGGCGGCTGATCGACTCGATGGTGTCGCCACCTCCCACGTCACCCGGCTCGAGGATGCGCAGGTAAGCGCCGGGGCGGCCGGCGGCGCTGAACTCCTTGATGAGCCCGGGACGCTCCCAGAAGCCGGCGAAGACGCGGCAGGGGATGCGCGGCTCGGACACCTGCAGGAGGGCGGAGCCGATGCGAAGTCGTTCGCCGATGAGGAAGCCGTTGAGGTCGAGGCCCCTGGTTGTGAGGTTCTCCCCGAATGCGCCGGCAGGGATCGGGCGACCGAGCTCCCGCTCCCACCAAGCGGCGTCTTCGCGCGCGTACGAGTACACCGCCTTGTAGGGGCCACCATGGTGCTTACGGTCAACCACGTGGTCACCCTCGACGTGGTCGTCGAGGAGGCGGACACGATGCGCGACCGGGCGCTTGTCGATGCCCGTGGACCCCATGTCGCCGGTCCAGTCCCCATACGAGACAGCCGACGCGAGGTTCACGGAGGACAGGTGTGGCATGGTGTGGATGCTAACGCGCGAGCGATTGGAAGCGACCAGCGAGGAACCGCCGGATCCCGGGCGACGGCACGCCGGGCGTGCACCCACGACAACCGCGCCCGCATCGAAGCCGGCGAAACCCGGTGGTCCTAGGCTCACATCACGCCGGAGTCGGCGGCGATCGATGGGGGTCCGAGTGGATGCAGCGCTGCATGACGCCTTCCTGGCCAGTCGTCAGCTCGAACGCCGCATCATGGCGATCGCGGGGAACGCCGCACTTCCTGCGCAGGAGCGTGGGGACCGGATCCGCAAGCTCATCGACTCGTCGCCCGCCAGTCGCACGTCGCTGTCGGAAGCATGGGTTGCGGCGGGCCGTCCCGATCCCCTGGGGTTCCACTACAACCGGCGTGCGGACCATGCGGAGTGGTTCGACGCCTGGGTGGAGGTGGAATCGGTGGTCCTCGACGGCGAGGCCCGCGGCCTGTCGCGCGCAACCATGGAGACCATGATCCTCGATAGCACCGCACCCTTCGACGCGGAGTTCGAGGCGGAGGAACTCGGCATCGTCCACCGCAGCAACGTGCCGGCGCCCGAGGAGTAGACGCGCGACGCACCGTCGATGCGGGCGTCGCCTGCCGGCCGCTGTGGGGTCAGCGTTGCAGCAACAGTTCCAATTGCGCCTCGAGGCCCAGGTCGCCCACCGCTACCTCCTCCAGCACCAGGCCCATGACGTCTGCCGCCGCTTCCGCCGCCGCCCGCAGCTCCGCTGTGGGCGCCTGGGCCAGCCACACGACGCGCGTGTAGTTCCCGAAGTAGTCGTCGCGCAGTTCCGGGTGCACATCGAGGCCGAGTTCCACCATCACGCTCCGGTGGAACGACTTCACCAGGTAGTCGGTGAAGAAGTAGGTGCCCGGCTGGGCGTGGAGCATGGCAGCGATCTCCGCTGCGCCCGCGAACACGTCGTAGCAGTGATCGCCCCGCAGGCGTTCGACGTGGTGGCGTTCGATGACCTCGTCGAGGACGCCGTAGGTCCCGCAGTCCGCGTAGGCAACGATCACCCTCGAGGCCACGCCTTGCAGTGCAAGCAGTTCGGCTTCCACGGCTGCGGCGATCCCCTGCGGGCGGTTGTGCAGCAACGGGGGCAACGGATGGATGTCGAGGTCCCAACCGCGCCGCTGCGCGATGTCATCGACGTGGCGGGCGATGGCCCCGCACGCGATCACCGAGACGCGGTCAGAACGCGAGTCGCTCGATGAACTTGTCATTGAAGTCCTCGCGATCGGAGAGTTCGACGTACTTGATCTCATCGAGGAGCGCGCCCGCGCCATGGCGTTCCTGGATGGACAACAACGCCATCTTGGCGCCTTCACCGGCGACGTTCCCAGCGGACACGATGCGCATCACCGGCAACTTCGGCACCAGGCCGATCTTCACCGCGGAGGCGGGGGACAGGTACGAACCGAAGGAGCCGGCGAGCAGCACCTGCTGCACGTCCCCCTCCTGCACACCGAACTCCTCGAGCAGCAGCGCCCAGCCGGTGGCGATGGCCGCCTTGGCGAACTGCAGCTCACGAACGTCGCGCTGGGACAGGTACACCGCATCGGTGAGGTCGCCGACGGTGTCGCCCCAGACGAGCGCGAACAGTCGCTCCTTGTCCCGGGTCACGAGGCGGTCTGCAAGCGTGGGAGCCACCGACTGCGCGACCTCGTCGGACACGAAGCGCCCGGACGAGTCGAGCAGGCCCGCTCCGAACAGGGCGGCGCAGGCGTCGACGAGGCCCGACCCGCAGATGCCCACGGCAGGGGCGTCCTCGATGGTCCCCAGCTGCAGTTCGCCCTTCGTGATCTTCACGATCTCGATGGCGCCGGCCGCCGCCCGCATGCCGCACTTGATGGAGGCGGCCTCGAAGGCCGGACCGGCAGGCGCTGCGGTGGCGAGCAGGCGCTCGCCGTCGCCGAGCACGATCTCGCAGTTGGTGCCGACGTCGACGAAGAGACGCAGGCGCTTGTCGCGGTCCATGCCGGATGCGAGGGCGCCGGAGATGATGTCGCCGCCGACGTACGCGCCGAGTGACGGCATGATGATGGCGCGGGCCCGCGGGTGGATGGCGAGGCCGAGTTCCGCGGCCCGCACGTCGGGGTACTCGTGTGACGCCATGATGAAGGGCGCCACACCCAGGGGCTCCGGATCGATGCCGAGCACCAATTGCGTCATGGTGGCATTGCCGGCGAGGGCCACCTCGTAGACATCCCGGGGATCGATGTCGCCCTCGGCGCACACCTCGAGCGTGAGCTCATTCAAGGTGGACTGGGCGAGTTCACGCAGACGGCCGAGCGCGTCTGGATCCATCATGGTGGCGCTGATGCGGCTGATGACGTCGGCGCCGAAGGGCTGTTGCTTGTTCAGCATGGAGCGCACGGCAACCGGCGTCCCGGTGCCGAGGTCGAGCAGTGTCGCCACCACCGTGGTCGTGCCGAGGTCATAGGCGATGCCGTAACGCCGGTCCGTCGTGTCCCCAGGCTGCACGTCGATGAGCTCGCGATCGACGATGACCGCGGTGACCTTGAAGAAGCTGTCCCGTAGCGCCTTGGGGATCACCCGCAGCACCTCGAGGCCGGCGTCGACCTCGATGTCGTCGATGGCCTGGATGACGCGGTCGATGTCGGTGCGCTGATCGGAGAGTGAGGGCTCCGCCAGCTCGAGGAAGCGCTTCTGCACCGCGGGGCGCAGGATGACCTGCCGCCCGACCCCCACCGTCGCCGCCTTGGGACGGGTGACGAGGGGTGGTACGTCGACGGAGACATCCGCCTGCGGCTTGATCATGCAGGCGAGGCGCCAGCCGTCAGCGATCTCCTCGGGTGTGAATGCGCGGAAGTCGAGGCGGGAGGGCGAGACCTCCCCGCTCGTCACCCGAACGCGGCACTTCTTGCAGGTGCCGTGGCCGCCACACGTCGAATCGATGGCAATGCCGTTCCAGGATGCGGCATCGAACAGTGACACCCCCGGTGGCACCGTCACGGCCTTGTCGACGGGTGCCACCTTCTGGTCGCGGTCGAGGATGCGGTAGCGCAGGTGCACGCGGCCGGAGCCGTCGTGCACCTGGGGTACGTCGTCGGATTCCGTTTGGTCGTGGCGGGCTATGACGGGCTCCCGGTCAGACTGCCGAGGCGGCAGACTGCTGCGCGCGGAAGCGCGCGATCCAGGAACCACCCCAGGGATCGTTGCCGAGCAGCAGGTCGGCCGCGCGCACGGCGGTGACGATGCCCTCGGTACGCGCGTCCATCACCGCGGAGGTGAGGCCCATGGACATGGCCATGGGCAGGAAGGCGGCGTTGGCGACGTGGCGGTTCGGCAGCCCGAAGGAGACATTGGAGGCGCCGATCGTCATGTTGAGACCGTGCTTCTCCTTGATCAGGTAGATGGTCTCGAACAGGACCTTGCCGGCTTCGGGGTCGGCGCCGACCGTCATGCACAGCGGATCGATGACGAGGTTCTCGAGCGGCACACCGTGCTTCTCGCACAGTCGCATGAGCTTCTCGCACATGGCGAGCCGCTCGGAGGGCACCATGGACAGGCCGGACTCGTCGTTGGTGAGGCCGATGACCGCGGCGTCGTAGTGCTTGATCAGGGGCAGGATGTGGTCCGCCCGCTCGTCCTCGGCGGTGATGGAGTTCACGAGCGCCTTGCCCTGGTACGCCGCCAGGCCGGTCTCGAGCGCCTCGATGACGGAGGAGTCGAGGCAGAGCGGCAGATCCGAGATGCCCTGGACCATCTGCACCGCCTGACGCATCAACTCGGGCTCGTCCGTGAGCGGCACGCCCATGTTGATGTCCAGCACGTCGGCCCCGCCTGCCACCTGCTGCTCCACGTCAAGGGCGATCTGCGAGAGGTCTCCGGCGCGCAACTGCTCCTGGAACTTCTTGCGGCCCGTGGGGTTGATGCGCTCGCCGATGATGCAGAAGGGCTGGTCGATGCCGATCGTGAAACT
>JAJXSV010000076.1 GCA_021784375.1 Actinomycetes bacterium
CGAAGACCGCCAGGATTCCGACCTGCCACTGCGTGGAGAGTTCCCGCATATGCAGCACGCGCAACACGGTTGCGATCGTGCCGGTGGAACCAATGTGAGTTGACTGAATCCCCGCGATAGCCAGCGTCGCAAGCAGGCCCGACAGCGCAACTGCAAGCAGGTCCAGCATGCCCAGGAACACCTGAACCACGACCAGCAAGAGCAACTTGCGACGCTGCCGCTCTGGGAGCAACTGCGCCGCCTGCCAGACGGAGGTCGCATGCGCGCGATCAACTAAGCGGTTGCCCATACGCCCTCCGCATCGCTCCCCAGATCTCAACTTGGTGCTGACTGTCCTTGCTTGGCGCCTACTTCGCAGCCTTGTCGCTGGCCAGCAACTTGGCATAGTCCGTGTTTAGCGGATCCAGGTAGACGGTTCGTGCGCGCCACGGAGTGGCCAACTTCGCATGTCCCGTCTGCTCGAGCGCTGTAGCCGCCAACTGCCACAGCGTCGCATCCATGGGGAACATCTTCGCCGAACTCTCCGCGAACTTGATCCCGTCGTCGATGGCACCGATCTGATACAGCTTGCTGATCGCCTGGGCACGCCAGTACGGGTCCTGCGCGCCAGAGGCCGCAGCAAGCACCGCCTGCTTGATTGCCGTCTGTGCGGCCAGGTTTGGATTCTTGGTGTCGTAGCCGTAGGAGATGACGGTGCGAATGTTGCCGTCCGTTGACAGGGGGCCGCTCACCAGGAGGACGGCGCCGAGGCCCAGGACCACGCTCGCCACGAGCGCGGGCATCGGCGATGCGTGGGAGACGCTGTGTGCGCGCTTGTTCGCGCTCTTCGACACCCCTGCACGGACCGGTGCATACGAAACGCCAATCACCAAGCCGCCGATCACCCAACCCCAAACGGTAAGGCCCAGCTGGTCGATGGAGAACAGTGACTGCAGCAGGAAGGCCAGCCAGCCTCCGAGCAGACCGCTCACCAGCAGGCGGTTCTCGCCGGAGCGCAGGGCCACCACGCCGCGCCAGACGACCACGGCCTGGAGCAGCACGTACGTGCCGAAGTAGGCCAACCCGCCAGTCGCAATCATCTGGAAGACGATGCTGTGGGCAGCATTGGAGATGGTGACTATGCCGGTTGCAGTAACCTGCTCGGGGAGCCGGAAGATGCGGTAGTAGTCACCGAAGGCGTCGATCCCCACGCCGAAGATCGGGTGGCTGGTGAACATCTTCCAGCCTGCGCGCCAGTAGTACGTGCGGTTCACGAGGTTCTGCTTGTACATGATGTGACGAAGCGGGCCGCGGTCCGTGAGCCCGACCATTGCGACAAGCGCCGCGATGGCCACGATGATCAGGTACGGCGTGAGAAGCCGCCGCAACGACGCACGCCGCTCGGGCGCCGAAAGCCAACCGGCGATCAGGACCGCGAATCCCGCGCCGTAGGCAAGGGTGCCCTGGACGGAGTGGGAGAGCACGGTGAGCATGACCGCGAGCGCCCCGAAGACGGCACTGCCAGCACGCAGCACGATACCAAGTGAGGGTTCGAGCGCACCCCAGAAGAACGCAACGGCACAGATGCCGAGCAACGCCGACGCGAAGTCCGGGTTCCCGACCGTGCCCAGGATGGGGTTGTAGCCGTTGGCCCACTGCACGGGATCGTGGCCCGTCGTCTGCAGCAAGCCGTAACCGACTTCGAACACTCCGACACCCATCAGCGCCCAGAGGCCGATACGCGTGTCGCGACCGCGGAAGGCCACGGCAACCGCCAGCATGATCACGGAAAGCGATGCATAGGCCAGCCATCCGTCATTGCGGGCCCAGGCACCCCATAGCGTGCGATACAGGTTCTGGTTGCTCGCGATCGCGGCAGCAGTGAGGCCCAGCACGAAGATTCCGATGCCACCCCACATGGGCCATTCGCTGCGCTTGAACCAGGACTTTGCGAAGCCGCCGAGCATGCCGATGAGGACCGCCGCGCCGACGACGAGGATGGCCAACTTGGGGATGTTGAACGGGTCAAGCAGCGCCGTGGTGAACCAGAGACAAGCCAGGACGGCCGTGGTCATCGACACCCATTGCAGCGGACGCGTGTAGGTCACTTGTTCTCCTAGGGCAGGTCGCCGGTCTCCGGAAGCCGAAACGCGTACAGGAACGTCGCCACGAAGGCTATCGCGGCCGCGGCTATCAGCATTGCACCAGGCTGCTCGTCCAGGCGGGATACCGCGAAGGCCGCGACGCTGGCAGCAGCGCCCGCGAGCCAGATGCGGCGCACCGTCCCACGAGTGTCCAGGCCGGTGCGGCGCAGGCGATGCGAGAGGTGGTCAAGTCCGCCCACGAATGGCGAGATGCCCCTTCGAATCCGGGACGTGACCACGAGGGAGGTGTCGAGGATGGGCACCGCCAGCACGAGCACCGGGATAGCCAGGGCGTTGAGCTGGGCGAGGTGGACCAGCTCCAGGCGCATACCGATGGCAGCCAGCATGAAGCCGATAAATAGCGACCCCGAATCGCCCATGTAGATGCGAGCGGGATGGTGATTCCAGACCAGGAAGCCCGCACAGGCGCCTGCGAGGGCGATCGCCAGGGCGGCTACCAGGAACTGCCCATTCGCGGCCGCAATCGCGAAGAACCCAAGTGCCGCAATGGCCGCGGTGCCACTGGCGGCACCATCCATGTTGTCGAGCAGGTTGAGCGCATTCGTGACCCCGACGACCCAGAACACGGTGAGTCCGACGTTGAAGATCCCGAGCACGGAGAGCGTGACCGTCGTGCCGGCCCCGCTGAGGAGCCACGCGGTCACCGCACCGGCCAGCGATTGGACGAGGAACCGCGGGAGCGGTGGGAGGCCCCGCATGTCGTCGAGCAGGCCGACCGCGGAAAGCACGATTGCCGGCAGCAGCACCCCTGCGAGCAGGCGCAGATCCGACGCCGGGTATCCGCGCAACCAGGCCGCCACCACCGGCGTCAGCGTGGCACTCGCGGCGATGGCGATGCCGCCCAGATAGGGGATGGCATGGGTCTGCAGCTTGCGCTCGCCATCCGGCGCATCGACGACTGCGCTGCGCAGAGCGAGCCGACGCATGAGGGGGGTCAGCGCTGCGGCGACCACGAAAGTGACGGCGAAAGCCGCTACGTACCGCCACGGGCTCTGTCCCACGTTCGCCTCCCCCGCCGCAGTGTAGAGGCGGCGCCTCTGCCGTGCCTCAAACGAAACCGAGGCCCACCCCTCGCGGGGTGGGCCTCGGCCTTCACTTACCGGCTGTCACCAGCCGAGTGGTTTCAACTAGCGGATGCCCTCAGCCTTGAGCAGCTTGGCCAGAGCCTTCTGCAGCGCGGCGACGCGCTTGCCCTGTGCCAGCAGCGAGGCGTTGATGACCTTGATCTGAGCGGTCATCGAGGCAACGAGCGCGGCAACCGTCGTGGTCAGCGAACCGACAGACGTCTGCAGAGCAGCGATCGCGTCCGACGTCGCCTTGGCGGCGGCGGCAGCACCCGAGTCACCAACGGTGGCACTGGTCGAGACCGTGTTGCCGTTGAGGTCCTTGCCGGATACCAGGATCGGGCCGACTGCGAGCGGCATGTACACCGTGTAGGCGGCAACACCGTTAGCGATCGTGACCTGGCTGGACGCCTGCGTGCCCGTGGTGAACGGAAGCGAGACGCCACCCAGCTGGGCCGACGAGGTCAGACCGGCAGAGTCGAAGAGCGTCCAGGCGCCGTCAGCTGCGGCAACGCCATCGGAGTTCTTCACCGTGATGGTGAGGATCGCCTTGGCGCCAGGCAGGTAGGTCGCCGTGTCGAAGGCAACCGTGACCGAGGCGAAGCCAGCCGTCACGACGTGCGCGTTGACCGTCGTGGAGACCGAGGCGTCGGCGTTCGCGACCTTGATCAACGAGTCACCCTTGGAGAGACCGGTAACCGTGAACGTCTCCGTACCAATGTTCGCACCGCTGGAGAGCGTCGGGCCAGAGGCCGGCATCACCGAAGCGACAGCGGCAGTACCCGAGGAAACATTCACAGGCGCGTTCGGAACGAGCACACCATTGGCGTCCTTTGCCGTCACCGTAAGGACACTGGTGCTGTTCGTACCGCTGGCGGCGATGTTCGCCTTGTCGAGCGAGGCCGTGTACGAAGCGACCGCACCGTAGAAGGTGATGGTCTTCGTGGCGACCACAACGCCGTTCACGGCGACAGTGATGGTGCCAACGCCCGAGCGGCCGTCAGAGTAAACGCTGAACGTCTGCGGGTTCGGCTGCCCAGCGCTTACGGCAAGGTATGCCGCAGTGGAGCCAGCCTTACCAACCGCACCGACACCGGTCATGGTGACAGTGACAGCCTTGGTGTAAGGCTGAACGGTCATGTTCGTGGTGGTCTCCGTGGCAGCGCCATACTGCGTCACCGAGAGGGTCCCGGCGAGCGTCTGAGCGGGTGCTGCCGCAGCGAACAGGTTGCCATTTCCGTCAGCGTACGTGCCAGCGGCAGCGGTCAGAGCAACTGCCGAGTGGTCGTACAGCGTCGAGTAGATCGGCGTGGTCGAAGGTGCCGACCAGACGATGCTCCACACGTAGGAGGCCTGAACAGCACCTGTGACGCTGTCGAGCTTGTTCACGGTGATGGTCTGCGTGCCAGCGGGGGCAGCGACGGTGATCGTCTCGAGGGCGGTAGCAGCCGAGGCAGAGTCGACGAACTGCAGACCAGTCGCCGGGTACACGGCCGTGCCACCACCGATGGCGGTCGCCGAGGTGGAGACTGTGTTGCCGCTGATGGAGCCGATGGTGCCGTTGTTCACGAGCACCGAGTAGGTCGTCGCGGTGGTGGTGTCAAGGTTGAACACAACGTTGGCGAAGCCGCCAACCGTGCCCGTGGTAGCCGACGACGTGTCGAAGGTACCCGCAACCGCCGCTGAGGCCGGAGCCGCAGCAAGCAGACCACCAGCAAGCGCGGCGACAACCGCAAGCGCAATGCGCTTCTTCATGCTGTTTCCTTTCGGATAAGTCGGGTCAGGAACTTCCTGATCCGGCTCGGTGGGATCCGCTGTGTCAGCCGGTCCACCTAATCCCGAACTCATCCGGACAGAGCTCGGGAAACCTTTGTGCCTCAGTGTGTCACCTGAGGCTGATCAATCACCTGCACGACTTCCCCGAACACGGGCATTCCGCTTGGTGATGTGTGTATGCGAACCACCAGCACGGACGGCAGATGCGTCGCATCCGTGCCCATGCCGGGTCCGGCCAGTGTCGCCGACGCAGCCTTCGTGTCGGCAAGCAGGTAGGTGGTGATGACGACATCACCGTTGGGCAGCGTCACGCGCTCCGATGCCCGGCTGGCCACCGGCAACTCGCGCCATAGGCCGGCCACGCGCACCATCGGGTCCACCTCGTAGGTGAGTTGGCCGTCGGCCCAGGTGAGCGTCTGGTGCAGGAGCACGTTCACGGCGCTGCTGGCGGTCATGAAGTCCGAGACCGTGACCACCTGGCCGGTCGCGGTGATGGCATTCGACTCGGTGGTGACGACGCCCTGGCCGGTGACGCCAGTGGCGTCCGCGACCACGAAGCCGACGGGCAGGCCACTGGCATCGGTTCCCGGCAGCACCTTGGCCACCTTGACGTCAGCGGTGCGGAGTTGGTCGTTGGTGATGGTGGAGGGCGCAACCGCAGTGGCGGAGGGTGCTGCCACAACCGGCCTGTGCGTCGCCTTGACCGCAGGCTTGACGGTGGGCTTGGTCGTCTTCACCGTCGGCTTGACGGGGGCCGGCGTGTTGCTGGCCTTCACCGTCGGCGTGACCTGCGGAGCCTGCGTCGGCTGCTGGATCTGCTTGGTGATCTGCTGCAGCGTCGGCGTGCCGTTGTAGTTCCAGAAGCCGAGGCCGACGGCCATGACCAGGAACAGGACGGCAACGCCCTGGCCGATCTGGCGCGCGTTCGTCTTGGCCTTCTTGACCACGCTGGAGAGCTGGTCCGCAGCGGTCATGCCGGTCTCGGCATCGACGACGATGCTCTCGAGGGCGCGGCGCAGGGCGGCACGAGCACGTGACACGTGCGTGTACACCTGCTGCTCGCTGATGTTCAGGGCCTCGGCGACCTGCTTGGTGCTGTAGTCGCCGCTCGCGGTGAGCAGGAGCGCGGTGCGCTGCTGATCGGTGAGGCGGGCGAGGGCTTCGGTGACCAGCGCGGTGTCGGCGGCACGCATGAGCGCTGCGTCGGCGGCCGGGTCCCAGGCGTCGATCTCGCGCGAGTCGAGGTTGGCGGTGGTGAGGTCCTCGACGGGGGCGGCGCGGCGGGCACCGGCACGCACGACGTTGAGTGCGGTGTTGACGACCGTGCGCGTCAGGTAGGCCACGGCGTGGTCACGGTTGACGAGGTCCGGGGCGGCCATGGCGCACTTGAGGAAGGCGTCCTGCACGACGTCCTCGGCCTCGGCCGCGTCGTGGAGGTAGCGGTTGGCGATGGCAATCAGGCGATCGCGCTCGGACACGTAGAGCTCGCCGAAGCCGTTGAGGCTCCAATCGGTGTTGCCGCCCTCATCGGCGGCCTGGGCGCGCTCGGCAGCGAGCGGCGCAACGATGGCCTCGAAGGCCTCGTTTCCGTTCTGCTGCGTCATGGTGGCGTTCCTCTGCTCGAGCATGCGGGGTGGTTCCCGGCGTCCCGGGCCCCTTCTATTCGGTTAACACCGGAGGGGCGGGGTTTCTGTCACTGATTTTTTGTGGCCTACGTCACATTGACGGGGGGCGGGCTCGCCGTTGGAGGCGGCTGTGCGCCCCACCAGCACGCGCCCCAGCCGATCCCCCATCAAAGACCGGTCGGGGCGCCCACGTGCGAGGCGCCAGCCGCACCGTCCAATTGCAGCAGGTCCGCGGCCCTGGGCGGCGTGGAACGGCCGCGCCCGGCCCTTGGAATCGCCTGTGAAGCGCCGAGTGTCCGGTTCAGTTGCGGGGAACTGCACTTGGGACGGGATCGGAAGGTTGCCGCAGCGTGGCGGCGCCGACAGGCGCCCGTCGCAGGCGCCCGCGATAGCGTCACGGCATGGAAGCTCGCCAGCCAGGGACGCGGCGATGACCCGCCCGCTCGCAGGGCTCATCGGCCTGGCCATCGTCGTCATCACCTGGTGGTCGATGCTGCGGACCCTGGTGGTGTCGCGGGGCAGTTCGCGCGTGGTCGGGGTCAAGAACCAGGCGCTCATGGGCCCCATGCGCTGGATCGCCACCCGTCGACGCTCCTACGCCGACCGCGACCGCGTGCTCGTCTGGAGCTCACCGCTCGCCACCGTCACCTCGTTGGTCATGTGGCTGTCGCTGTTCTTCCTCGGCTACGGCTTCCTGCTCTACAGCGCTGCCGACATCTCGCTGGTGCACGCCTTCCGGGAAGCCGGATCGAGCCTGTCAACACTGGGGATCTCGAGCTCCGACCACTCGCTGCGCACCATGCTCGACTTCATCGCCGCCACCACCGGGCCCATCACCATCGGCCTACTCATCGGCTACATGCCGACCATGTACAGCGCCTACCAGCAGCGTGAGGCGCTGGTGACGCTGCTCGTCGGGCGCTCCAGCGAGCCCGCGTGGGGGCCCGAGATCCTCGCGCGCTACGCCATGGTGGACCTGCTCGACCAGCTGGACGAGCTTTGGACGGAATGGGAGGTCTGGGCCGCTGCCGTCGCGGAGTCGCACACGAACTTCCCGGTGCTGCTGCACATGCGCTCGTCCAGGCCCCTGCGCAACTGGCTGATCTCGCTGCTGAGCGTGATGGACGCGGCCGCCATGCACATGTCACTGCGGCCGTCGGAGTCGGAGGACCGCATGCGCCTCATGCTGCGCCAGGGCATCCTCACCCTGCAGGACCTGGCCGACATGGAGGGCCTGGCCTACGACAACGATCCCTCGCCCGATACGCCCACACAGATCAGCGAGGCGGAGTTCGCGGATGCGTGCACGCGACTGGTTGACGCCAACTACCCGATCGAGCGCGACGTCCACGCCGCCTACCCCCACTTCCGCGGCTGGCGCGCCAACTACGAGTCCATCGCCTACGAGCTGGCGGCACGCATCGACGCTGTGCCCGCACCCTGGAGCGGCGTGCGGCGGCCACCGCTGCAGACGATGTACCCGCGGCACCTCGTCGACCGCAAGCCCAGTGCCGGCTCCAGCGCACCGGAGTGAGCAGCGGCGCACCGGCGAGCGCAAGGGCGCAGCGGAGTGAGTGGCGGAGGCGGCGTTGGTCCGCCTTCGCAGGATGCCTCCGCAACCGTCGTTTTCACCGCACTGATCCCCGCAGACGGGCGTGCTGCATCCGATTCCGTTGACATCGATGCGCGTCCCGAACCCGCGGCTCCGGGCCGACCTCCCTGCCGCGGGACAATGGGCACACGCACGCGCGAGGGGACGGACCATGAAGATCCACGACGAGCTGACGCTGCGATTCCTGGCCGCGCCGACCGACGTCGGCTACTCGGGCAACGTCGATGCCGGCCGCGTCCTGGAGTGGATCGACAAGGCGTCCTACGCGCTGGCAACGGCGTGGACCGGACAGCGCACGGTCACCGCGTACGTCGGGAACGTGCGCTTTCGCAAACCGGTCCGCGTCGGCAACCTGGTCGAGGTGAGCGCGCGGCTCATCCACACCGGCCGCAGCAGCCTGCACATCATCGTCACCGTCGACGCCACCGACCCCCGCACGGGCCTGCAGGTGCGCGCCACCAGTTGCCTGGTCATCTTCGTCGCGGTGGACGAGCACGGGCGCTCCGTCGAGGTACCCAAGTGGCAGCCGCGGAGCGAGCAGGACCTGCGCGACGAGGAGAGCGCGGTTCGCCGGATCGCCCTGCGGGCGGCCATCGAGCAGGCCATGGCAGCGCAGCGATACACCGACGCGGGCACCGCACCCCGCATCGTGCTGCGCTTCCTCGCAGCGCCCACGGATGTGAACTGGGGCGGCAACGTGCACGGCGGCTTCGTCATGCGCTGGATCGATGAGGCCGCACATGTGCTGGCCACCTCCTACACCCACAGCACGCGCAACGTCGCCGTGTACACGGGCGGCATCCGCTTCTACCAGCCGATGCACGTCGGTGACCTGGTCGAGGTGGAGGCGCGTCTGCTGCACACGGGCCGCACGAGCATGCACATCAGCGTGCACGTGCGCTCGGGCGATCCGCGGACGATGGACCTCAAGCTCACGACGCACTGCCTGGTGTTGTTCGTGGCACTCGACGAGTCCGGAAACGCGGTCGACGCGCCCCGGTGGCTGCCGGTCAGCGCCGAGGACATCGCCCTCGATGAGCACGCCGTCGATCTCGTGGAGTTGCGAGCCACCATGAGCCAGGCGCCCGTCGGGGACGCGTCAGCCCAGTAGCCGCGCGGACGGCGGCAGCAGATTGCGGACCGCGGTGGGCGCCTGTGGGCGCCTGTGGGCGGCTGTGGCGGGCTGGACATGCACCACGCTGGACAGGCACGTTGGCGGACGCTGGACCGGCGGGGTGCCGCCTGCCCGTCTCTGCATCCACGTTGGCTGCGCGAGCCAACGAGCCGCGCGTGCGCGTACAGCCGAGGGCGGCGGATCGCTCAGGCGATGACGACGAGCGAACCCCTCATCGCGTGGTGGAAGTCGCAGGTCAGCGCGTAGGTGCCGGGAGTGGCCGGCGCGACGAAGGTGGCGGTGCCACCGGCGACCACGTCGACGTCAATGCTCGCAGCGGCGATGGTGAGCGTGTGCTCGACGCTGTCGCCGTTGCGCACGGTCACCGTCGAACCGGCCTTCACGCTGATGCTGGAGAAGG
>JAJXSV010000077.1 GCA_021784375.1 Actinomycetes bacterium
GCTGGCGTCTGCGCTTCGACATCCGCGACAGCGGTCTGGGCAAGGCCGGCTCACTCGCCGTCTGGACCTTGGCGCTGGTGGTGGTGAACCAGCTGGCCTTCGTCGTGGTGACGCGACTGGCAACGAGCGCCAACGTGCAGGCGCTGGCCGCGGGCACCACCGCTGCCGGCCTCACCACGTACCAGAAGGCGTACCTCATCTTCATCCTGCCGCACTCCATCATCACGGTGTCACTCGTGACCGCGCTGCTGCCGTCGCTGAGCCGGATCGCGCATGCGGGGGACATGCTCGGTGTGGGTCGTTCGGTGGCCCACGCCGTGCGCACGGTGGGTGCCATCATCATCCCCGTCGCCGGCATCTTCATGGTGCTCGCGCCGGAGATGACCCGGCTCATGTTCGGCTTCGGCGCGGCCACCACGGACTCTGCCATCGAGACCGGGCGAGTCGTGCAGGTCTTCGCCTTCGGCATCCTGCCCTTCACCCTCGTGTACCTCCTCTTCCGGGGCTGGTACTCCGTCGAGGACACGCGCTCGCCGTTCTGGATCACGGTGCTCGTGAACATCGTGAACCTGGGGATCTCGATCCCGCTCTTCATGGTCGTGCCCGTGCGGCAGAAGGTGGCCGCGCTCGGGGTGGCCTACGTGATCTCCTATTGGGTGGCATTGTTCGTCGCCTGGCCGCGCCTGCGCCGCGAGTTGACGGATCTCCAGACCTTCATCTCGGTGCGCACGCTGGTGCGCGCAACCGTGGCCACCGCCGTGGCCGTGGGCGTGGGCGAGGTGCTCAAACTGGCTTCGGCACCGTGGTTCGCACACGCGGGCCGCCTCCTGCTGCTGGTGCTGACAGTGATCGTGGCGTCCGTCATCGGCGCCCTCTACGTCATGCTCGCCCACCGCATGCACATCGACGAGGTGCGCTGGGCCGTGGATACGCTGGGTCAGCGACTGGGCCGCAGCGCATAGCGCGGGCCCTCGCCAGCAGCGCCGCACGTGGTGGCAACCGCGCGTCGGCGGGAATTCGGCACCCTCGCCTAGGGTTGTAGCAGCAGGAAATCGCCAAGGAGTGCAAGGTGTCAGACGTTCGCGAGGTCATCATCATCGGGTCCGGCCCAGCCGGGTACACGGCCGCCGTGTACGCGGGACGGGCGCAGTTGAACCCGATCGTGTTCGAGGGCGCCGTCACCGCTGGCGGGGCCCTCATGAACACGACCGAGGTGGAGAACTTCCCCGGCTTCGAGGACGGCATCATGGGCCCGCAACTCATGGAGAACATGCGTGCGCAGGCCAAGCGCTTCGGTGCCGAGCTCATCACCGATGACGTCACCTCGGTGGACCTCGATGGGGATGTGAAGACCGTCGTCGACGGCAACGGGAACACCTACCGCGCCAAGTCCGTGATCCTGGCCATGGGGTCGGGCTACCGCGAGCTCGGCGTGCCCGGCGAGAAGAAGCTCTCCGGTCACGGCGTCTCCTGGTGCGCCACCTGTGACGGCTTCTTCTTCCGGGGCCAGACCATCGCGGTCGTCGGTGGTGGCGACTCGGCCGTCGAGGAGGCCACCTTCCTCAGCCGCTTCGCCGAGAAGGTGTACCTCGTCCACAGACGCGGCGAGCTCCGGGCCTCGCGCATCATGATCGAGCGTGCCGAGAAGGACCCCAAGATCGAGTTCGTCTGGAACAGCAAGGTGGTCGAGGTGCTCGGCACGGACCAGGTCTCGGGCCTGCTCCTCGAGGACACGCTGAACGGCGAGCGCCGCACGCTCGACGTCACCGGCTGCTTCGTCGCCATCGGCCACGATCCGCGCAGCGCCATCGTCAACGGCAAGGTCACGCTCGATGGCGAGGGCTACGTGGTCACGGACGGGCGCAGCACGCGGACCTCCGCCGACGGCGTCTTCGCCTGTGGTGACCTCGTCGACCACACGTACCGGCAGGCCATCACGGCCGCGGGGAGCGGATGCGCAGCAGCCCTGGACGCTGAGCGCTTCCTGGCATCCCTCGTCTGAGCCCGCCGATAGTCTTAGCAACGAAACGAAGGAGCACCATGGCTGCCACGGTTACCATCACTGACGCCACATTCGAGGCCGAAGTGCTGAAGGCGAACACACCCGTCATCGTCGACTTCTGGGCCGAGTGGTGCGGGCCGTGCAAGCTCGTCGGGCCCATCCTGGAGGAGATCGCTGCCGCCAACGCCGGCAAGATCAAGATCACCAAGCTGAACGTCGACGAGAACCCGATCGAGCCCGCGAAGGCCCGTGTGACGTCCATCCCCACCATGAACGTGTACGTGAAGGGCGAGCTCGTGAAGCAGATCATCGGCGCCAAGCCCAAGGCTGCGCTGCTCGCGGATCTCGCCGCCTACCTCTAGTCAATGCCGATGGCCATGCGCCTCGGGGATCACGGTCCTGAGATCGTCGAACTCCGAGCACGGCTTGCGCGTCTGGGCCTGCTCGACCAGGCCGGCGCGTCCGACGCATTCGACCAGCAGGTCGATCGCGCGGTTCGCTCGTTCCAGCAGGAACGCGGTCTCACCATCGACGGGCTGGTCGGTCCGCATACGATGCGCCAACTCGACGAGGCCCGTTGGCAACTGGGTGACCGGGCCCTGTCGTTCACTCCCGGGCATCTCATGCGCGGCGACGATGTCGTTGCGCTGCAACGGCGATTGACCTCGCTCGGCTTCGACGCCGGCCGCGTGGACGGGATCTTCGGCAAGCAGACGGACGCAGCGCTGCGCGAATTCCAACGTGGCGTCGGCGTCGTCGCCGACGGCACCGCCGGAGTGCAGACCTTCCGCGCCCTGGACCGGCTGGGCCGCCCCATCGTCGGAGGCTCGCCGGATCGGCTGCGCCAGCACCTGCAGCTCGACGCCATGCGCACCGGGATCAGTGACAAGGTCATCGTCCTCGACCCCGCGCACGGGGCTGATGATCCGGGCAATGTCGTCGGCGACCTCTGCGAGGCCACCCTCATGGGCGACCTGGCGACTCGCATCGAGGGACGCCTGGCCGCGCTCGGCACCAGCGTCCTCCTCACCCGTCCCGTCGCCGGGGCCTCGACCACGGACCTGGAGCGCGCCACCTTCGCCAACGACACCGGTGCCGACCTCTTCGTGTCCTTCCACGCGGACGCCTGCGTCAACGGCCGCGCGCGCGGCGTCGCCTCCTTCCACTACGGCGTGGCACCCGACTCCGGTTGGTCGCACAGCGGCGAGCGCGCCGCCCGTCGCATCCACGGTGCCATCCTGCAGGCCACGGCGCTGGCCGACTGCCGCGTGCAGTACAAGACCTGGGAGTTGCTGCGTCTCACCCGCATGCCGGCTGTGTGGCTGGAGGCCGGTTACCTGTCGAACTCGGAGGATGCCGCGCACTGGCGCGACCCGCTGTTCATCGACCGCTTGGCCGAGGCCATCTCCGAGGGCATCGTCGCCTTCTTCACCCCCGCCTGACGAGAGCGCCTGCGCCGCTGCCGACTGCTCGATCCGATCGTCGACACGGTGGGTTGCCCGCTCCGCGGGTCACCCGATTGGGAGTGGAGCCGCCTCATACGGAATGCTTGCGCGGGAGAAGGAGGTGCGCGTGATGTCGCAAATTGTCGGTTCTCGTCTTGATCCCTGGGTGGAGTCGTACGCCGCGCGCACGTCCTCCATGACCGTCAGCGAGATCCGCTCGCTCTTCGCCGTGGCGTCCCGCCCCGAGGTGGTGAGCCTCGCAGGTGGTATGCCGTTCGTTTCCGCGCTCCCCATGGAGGCCATGGCCGAGACCGTGCGTCGACTCCTCCTGGAGCAGGGCGCGGTGGCCCTCCAGTACGGCTCCGGGCAGGGTGAGCCGCGACTTCGCGAGCAGATCACCGAGGTCATGGCCGAGGTCGGCATCCACGCCCACCCCGACGACGTCGTGGTCACGGCGGGCTCCCAGATGGCCCTCGACCTCATGGTCCGCATCTTCTGCGACCCGGGCGACGTGGTGCTCGTGGAGGCGCCCAGCTACGTGGGCGCACTCGGTGTGTTCCGGGCCTACGAGGCCGAGGTCATCCATGTCGCCATGGACGAGCAGGGCCTGAACCCGGTGGCGCTGCAGGAGACGATCGACGCCGTGCACGCGCAGGGCAAGACCATCAAACTCATCTACACCATCCCCTCGTACCACAATCCGGGTGGCATCTCACAGGGTCCGCTGCGTCGGCAGGAGGTGCTCGAGGTCTCCAAGCGCAACCACATCCTGCTGCTCGAGGACGATCCCTACGGGTTGCTGGGCTTCGACGGCGTGGTGCCCCGTGCGATCCGCGCAGATGATGCGGACAACGTCGTCTACCTCGGCTCCTTCTCCAAGACCATCGCCAGCGGGCTGCGCGTGGGCTGGGCGCTGGCCCCCCACGCGATTCGCGAGAAGCTCGTCATTGCTGCGGAATCGGCCATCCTCTGCCCCAGCAACTTCGCCCAGATGACTGTCAGCTCGTACCTCGAGACCCAGCCCTGGCGGGACAACATCAAGGTCTTCCGCGAGTTGTACCACGAGCGCCGCGATGCGCTGCTGGACTCGATGAAGGTGCTCATGCCCGATGGCACCACCTGGACGACACCGAGCGGGGGCTTCTACTCGTGGCTCACCCTGCCCGAGGGGATCGACGCCAAGGCCATGCTGCCGCGAGCGGTCACCGCACTGGTGGCGTACGTTCCGGGTACTGGCTTCTACGTCAACGGCGAAGGGCGGCAGTCGATGCGACTCTCCTACTGCTATCCGACGCCGGAGCGCATCCGGGAGGGCGTGGGCCGGCTGGCCGGTGTCATCCGCGCCGAGTTGGAGCTGCTCGAGACCTTCGGGCCCGATGCCATGCCGCACACGCCCATGCCGAGTTTCGGCGCCAACACCCCGGCACCGGACATGGCATGAGCGTCGTCATCCTCGCCGGCGGGCTCTCGCACGAACGTGACGTCTCGATCCGCTCGGGGCGGCGGGTCTGGGAGTCCCTGCTCGACGCCGGTGTCGAAGCCACCGTGCGCGATGTCGACGCCAATCTGCTCGGGCAGTGGGCCATCGAACCCCCGACCGTCGCGCTCCCCATGCTGCACGGTGCCCCCGGTGAGGACGGTGCGCTGCGGGACGTGCTCGAGTCGCTGCGCATCCCCTTTGTCGGATCGACCGCGGCCGCCAGCCGCATGGCCTTCGACAAGCCCATCGCCAAGTCCATCGTCGCCGCCGCCGGGATCAGCACGCCCGACGCCGTGGCCCTTCCGCACGCCACCTTCCGCGAGCTGGGCGCGGATGCCGTCATCACGGCGGTGGTCGACCGGGTCCAACTTCCGATCATCGTGAAGCCGACCAAGGGCGGCTCCAGCCTCGGTGCGACCATCGTGCGTGCCAAGACCGAGTTGGCCTCGGCCCTGGTGGCGGCGTTCGCGTACGGTGACGTCGTCCTCATCGAGCACTTCGTCACTGGTGTCGAGGTTGCCGTATCCGTCATCGAGCGTGCCGGCACGCCGGTGGCGCTACCCGCAGTCGAGGTCGTGCCCGACGGCGGTTTCTACAACTACACCGCGCGCTACACCGCTGGCACCACGGAATTCTTCGCACCAGCAAGGCTTTCTGAGGAATCTGCAACGGCCGTGGCGGATGTCGCGGTGCGCGCACATCTCGCGCTCGGCCTGCGTGACCTCTCCCGCAGCGACCTCATCGTCGACGCCGACGGCGTGGTCTGGTTCCTGGAGGTGAACGTGGCGCCGGGTATGACGGAGACGTCGCTCTTCCCGCAGGCCCTGGCTGCAGCGGGCCTCGATCTGGGGCAGTCGCTGCGCGAATTGGTCGAGGCGGCGGGCCGTCGTACAGTGAATCCATGATCACTACTGACTTCAAGGTCGAAGGCATGACCTGCGGCCACTGTGCCAGCGCCGTCACAACGGAAATCAAGAAGATCGCCGGTGTTGAGGACGTGCGCGTCACGGTCGAGTCGGGTGCCGTTGTCGTTGACTCCGCCGCCGCCATCAACCTCGACGACGTTGCCGCAGCCGTCGATGAGGCCGGCTACACGCTCGTCCGCTGATCGCTCCCGCTGGTCCACCAAACAGGCGTCCGGCGCCGATCCGGTGAACGAGCGCTCCCGCAAGCGGAGCCTGCCCGTCTAGTTGGCGGGAGGCTTGCCCGTGTCG
Source organism: Actinomycetes bacterium (assembly GCA_021784375.1). The sequence continues at coordinate 6,142 of JAJXSV010000077.1, forward strand.
CGCAGGGCGTCCACCCATTCCACGGAACTGGCGAACGCCTCGTCACTGACCGTCTCCGGCGCCAGGTTGGCGCGGCCGTCATGGCGCGGGTACGAACCCAGGTACCGCACCTCCAGGCAGATGCGATGCAGTCCCGCCAGTGCCTCGCCAACGCGGGCCTCGCCGATGTGGCCCTGGATATCGAGCGAGAAGTAGTAGTCGCCCAGTTGCTTCTTGGTGGGTCGAGACTCGATGCGCGTGAGGTTGATGCCGCGCACGGCGAACTCGGTGAGGATCTCGAGCAGGGCGCCAGCATGATCCTGGCGGATGAAGATGACGAGCGACGTGCAGTCAGCCCCGGTAGGCGGCTGCGGTGCACGTCGTCGTGAGACGAGCACGAAGCGCGTCTGCGCGTCCTCGTTGTCGCCGATGTTCTCAGCCAGCACCTCGAGCCCGTAGTGCTCGGCAGCGATGCGCGGACCGATGGCAGCCTGGAAGCGCGAAGCGGGATCCGCGACATCGATGGCGGCTGAGGCGTTGGAAAGGGCCGACGCGTAATGCGCATCGGGGAGCACGGTGCCCAGCCATTCGCGGCATTGCGCATAGGCGTGCGGGTGCGTCGTGTAGAGCGAGATGTCGGAGAGGCGCGTTCCTGGACGCACCATGAGCGCGAACTGCACGTTGAGCGCGACCTCGTCGACGATGACGAGGGGTTCGCCATAGGCCAGCTCGTCGAGCGTGGTGGCCACCGAGCCCTCGACGGAATTCTCGAGCGGTACCAATGCCGAATCCACTTCGCCGCGGCGCACGGCATCGAGCGCGGCACTCACGGTCTTGAAGTCGACGAGATCCGCGCTCTGCGCGATGGGCATGGAGAGCAGCGCCTGCTCGGTGAAGGTGCCGCGTGGCCCGAAGAAGCCGATGCTGGGCATCATGAACCGATCGGACTCGCGGTGGCGATGGCTTCGAGCTCCTCGGGCGAGACGCGACCGTCCGCCTTCCGCTGGTGCACCGACTTCGTGTACATGCGCGATTCCGTGTGCCCGTGGATGGAGGTGAGGACGAGACCGTCGCCGTTGTCGTCCAGCAGGGCGGTGGCGAACGACATGCGTCCGCCCATGTCGCCGAAGGCGTCGAAGCGGACGACGGAGACGTGGCGAAGCGCCGCGCTCACATCGCGGCGCACGATGGTGAGCGCCTGCTGCACCTGCTCGAGCTCCTTGCGCAGGGCCTGCACCTGGCGGATCTGGGATGAGACGGATTCGACGATGGACATCTCCTCGTCGGAGGCGCGGGCCAGGAGCAGGTCCTTGGCCAGGCGGCGCAGTCGGAGTTGCGCCAGCACGGCGAGCAACAGCGAGAGGAATGCGACCGCACCCAGGACGATTTCAATGACGGTCGATTGGGACATGGCCGGAGCCTACGCGGCCACGGCCCAGCGCCGCCGTGTCGCTCAGGGGCCGACACGGCTGTGCGCGAAGCAGTGCACCCACGGGTCGACGAGCCGGCGCGCGAGGCGTCGACGGCAGCTACGGCGTCCGGGGTCACGAAGGCGCTGCAGCGGGCACAGGGCACGAACGCCATCAGCCAACGGAACGCGGCTCCGGCGGAGTTCGCGATGTCCGTGCGGGACTCGGCCCGGCCACAGCTGGAGTGGATCCAGCGGCGGCGCAGGGGGTCCACGGGGTCCGCGGGCTGGCCGAGGGGTAGGTCGGGAGCAGCGGGAAATGCGAATCTTGGTTCGGGCCAGTGTCCGAAATGAGGACTTTTCTTCAAGAAAAGTTTAATAACGGGAACTTTATGAGGGATTCCGTTGCATTCGGCGCCTCGATTTCCTATCGTTCAGTCATCCGGTCGCTGTCGCATCCCCCGTCGACGGCGGCCGGACTTTTGTTATCTGGCCGCTTCCGGCATCAGATCCGGGTCATGCTCGGCTGACCCTCGTCCGCCACCGCACCGCTCGCGCGGCCACTGATCGCCCCCACCAGCAGCGTGCCGACGGCGGCAACCACCAGGGACGTCATCGACGCGGACCAGGTGACCGTCGTGATCCCCAGTGCATTGCGAGCGGCATTCCAGAGGTCGCTCCAGCCCGGCGCGAAGCCGGGCGCGAGCAGCTGGTACACCACGAGTCCGGCCGCCCAGGGGAGCAGCAACCATGGCGTCGAGCGCTCCGCCGAGTAGCGGCCACGGCAGATCGCGAACACCCAGGTGAGCGCCACTCCAGTCAGCGGCACGAACACCGCGCCGATGACATACAGGAACGACTCGTAGGCCATGAGATCGGTGAACAGCGCAATGGCGATGGCGATGATCGCAATGCCGACGGCAATCCATGTGCGCGAGAAGCGACGGGTGAGGTTCTCGATGCTCACCGCAGTGGAGTGCACATTGGCGAAGGCGTCGTCCACCTCGTCGATGAGCAGGATGATGAGCGCCACCACGCCCACCGGCACAGCGAGCAGGGCAGGGATGAACTGCGTTGCGGTGGAGGCGGTTGCCGCTCCGTTCAAGGTGAGAATCGCCAGCAGGCCCATGAGGAAGTAGACGATGCCCGCGCTTGCGAAGCCGGCGGCGGTGCCGAGGAAGGCGCCGCGCTCGTCACGCCCGTGACGACTGTAGTCAGCCACCAGCGGAGCCCAGGAAACCGGCAACGAGATCACGATGTCGAAGGCCGGCCAGAAGCCGTACCAGGAGCCGGTGTCCGCGGTGTGTACGCCGCGCTGCAGCAGGCCGACGATGAGCACGACCGTCGCGATCACCACGAGCGCCACCAGGTACTTGCGCAGGGCCTTGATGGCGCGCACCGGGCGCAGCGCCATGAGGAGCGCGAAGCCGCCGCTCACGACCGCCCAGAAGGGACGCCAGGCGTGGGAGGTGAGCGAGGTGGCGCCCTCTGTCATGACGAGTACCTCGACGCCGGCCCAGCCGATGCACTGTGCGATGTTGAGCACCGTCGGCAGCCACGAGGTGCGCGCGCCGACGATGCCGCCCAGCATGGCCATGGTGGGCCGGGCACTGCGTTGGCCGATGAGGGCCACCCCGCCGAGCAGGAACGACCCGAACACGGTGCCCACGACGATGGCGGTAACCGCTGCGGCCGTGCCGAGCGGCTTGCCCCCGAGGGGGTTCACCACGAACACGGCGGCCGCGGGGATGGTGAGTGTGACCGCCAGGGAGGCCCAGAGGCTGAACTGGTCGGAGAAGGAGAGATGCTTGTCGACGTTCATGTCGCTCCCTACGTCGGTGCTAGCCGGACAGGTTCTTGCGGTCGGCTTTCGCCCTCTCAGCCCAGTGGCTCCCGCGCGTGCGAGCGGAGGATACGCCCATCCGCACTTCCCCGCTTCTCCTGCTGTTTCAAGGCAGGTTCCCCGCCTGGAATGCGCATTCCAGCCCGGGAACTGGGGGTGAAAGCGCAGAAGGAGGGGGGAAGTGAGTTCGACGCACGGCGCGTTCCTCCGCTACCCTTCGCTCCGTTGCCCACGGGCAGCACGCGCGAGTGGCGGAATAGGCAGACGCGCTGGCTTCAGGTGCCAGTACTCGCAAGGGTGTAGGGGTTCAACTCCCCTCTCGCGCACAGTTCGCTGCCCATATGGGCAGCAAGCTCTTCCAGGGGGATCCATGCCA
>JAJXSV010000078.1 GCA_021784375.1 Actinomycetes bacterium
GCAGCATACTGGTGCGCCATGTCGTCCTGCCCTCGGCGCTCACCTGGATCATCGCCAGCCTCCACGTCGCGTTCGGCTTCTCCGTCATCGGCGCGATCGTCGGCGAGTTCCTCGGATCGCAACATGGTCTCGGACTCGTCATCGCCACCGCACAGAACAACTTCGATCCGAACGGGGTGTTCGCCGCGATGCTCATCATCGGCGCCATCGCGCTCACGGCCGAAGCCCTCATCAGCGCACTCGAGCATCGCCTGCTCGCCTGGCGCCCACCGTCCCCATCCACTGCAAACAGCAACTAGAAGAAGGAGCAAGATGTCCATGTCACATCGCACGCTAAGGCGGACCGGCCTCGTGGTCGGCCTCGGCCTCGGCCTCGCAGGCCTCGTCGCGGCCGGGACGCCAGCATTCGGTGCCCCCACGGCAGCCAAGAAGCTGCCCACGGTCACCATGATGGTCGGCGGCATCGACAAGCAGATCTACCTGCCGTACCAGCTGGCCCAGGGCCTCGGCCTCTACAAGAAGTACGGCGTCGACATGCAGCTCAGCACCGAGGTCAACGGTGGCGTCGGTGCCGAGGATGCGATGGCATCGGGTCAGGTAGACATGGCGGGCGCCTGGTACACGCACACCATCGACTTCCAGACCAAGGGCAAGGATGTCGTTGACATCGTGCAGTTGAGCGGCGCACCCGGCGAGCGCGAGATGTGCGCGACCGGCAGCAGCGTAAAGACCGCGGGCGACTGGAAGGGTCAGTCCGTCGGCGTCACTGACCTGGGCTCGGGCACCGATGACCTCACGCTGTACATGGCGTCCAAGGCCGGGCTCACGACACAGGACTTCACGCGTGTCGGCGTCGGCGCCGGCTCGACCTTCGTGGCCGCGCTGCAGCACCAGAAGATCGTCTGCGGCATGACGACGCAACCCACCGTGAGCGCCATCGAGAAGCAGAACATCGGCTACTCGATGATCGACCTCTCCTCCACGGCCGGTGCCGTGAAGTGGCTTGGCGGCGCCTACCCGGCCGCCAGCGTGCTCGTGCTGAAGAGCTGGCTGGACACGCACCAGGCCGTCGCGCAGAAGGTCGTCAACGCTTTGGTGGCCACGATGCACTTCATCGCCACGCACAATGCATCCGCCATCGCTGCACACCTGCCCCCGGACTTCGTCTCCAACGCGCTCGTCACCCGTGCTGACTACGTGGCGGCGCTCAACCAGGACAAGGGTCAGTTCCTGCCCAACGGCCTGATGCCGAAGAGCGGGCCCACCACGGTGCTCAACATCCTGAAGTTCGCCGGCAAGGTGACCGGTCCGGTGAGCCTGGGCAAGACCTACACCAACAAGTACGTGCTCAAGGCCCTCAAGCTGGAGCACCTCAAGGCCTGATGTCCGGGCTCCTGCCCCATGCAGGATTCGGTGGGTGGCGCCTGCGGGTGCCACCCACCGAACGCATGGGGCGCCCACGCAGGGCACCGCGGCCGCGCAGCCGGTGGCCGCGCGGCCGATAACGTCTACGACGGAGGTGGAAGCCATGCCGGGAGACGCATCCGACCGCAACTGGTTCGATGCCGGTGGCGAGCAGTACTCGCGCTTCCGCCCCACCTACCCGCCGGAACTGGCCGAGCGATTGGCCGCCGCGGCACCAGCCCGACGTCTCGCCGTCGATGTCGGCTGCGGCAACGGCCAACTCACGCGACTGCTGGCGGGCCAGTTCGAGCAGGTCGTCGGCATCGACGCGAGCGCGGACCAGATCGCACACGCTGACCCGCACGAGCGCGTGGTCTACCGGCGCGCGGCGGCGGAATCGCTGCCCTTCGATGACGGGACCGTCGATTGCGTCACGGCCGCACAGGCGGCGCACTGGTTCGACCTCCCCGCGTTCTACGCCGAGGTGGCACGCATCGCCGCGCCGGGCGCCGTCGTCGCCCTCGTGAGTTACGGCATCGCCACCATCGACGACGAGCGGGTCGATGCCCGGTTCCGGGCCCTCCACCGCGACCAACTCGGCCACTTCTGGCCACCGGAGCGGCAGCACGTCGATGAGGGCTACCGCAGCTTCGACTTCCCGTTCATGGAATGGGAGCCGGAGCCGCTCGCCATCGAGCGAGCGCTCGATGCGCAGGCACTGCTCGGCTACGTCTCCACCTGGTCCGCGGTCCGAGCGGCCCGCGACGCCGGCGCCGGGGCCCTGCTCATTGCCTTCGCGGCCGACCTCGCCGAACTGTGGCCACCGCAACGTGCGACCCTCCGGATCACCTGGCCCGTGACGATGCGCATCGGACAGGTCGCGGGGGGCCCCACGCGAGCCTGATCCACTGCGCCTGTGGGCGCGAGTCGGCGCTCCTCATCCGGCTGGGGTTCGCTCCGCTCGGGCCGCACGACGGGCGCTGAGTTCGCTCATGATCTCCGCGAACCGCGTATCGGTGAGGCGGTAGAAGGCCATTGCCACACAGGCGAGGACGATCACCCCTGCCGGGAGGAGCCCGATGCCCATCTTCACGCCGTTGATGGTCTGCTCGGTCTGCGAACCGTGCGGCAGTTGCGTGAGGGCATCCTTGTTGTAGGCGAAGATGCCAAGCGCAGCAACGCCGATCGACCCGCCGATGGCCTGGCCCATCTTGCGCGTGAACGAGAACATCGAATAGGTGAGCCCCTCGATGCGCTTGTCCGTGCGCCACTCGCCGTATTCCACGGTGTCCGCCTCCAGGGCCCACATGAGCGTGTTCACGCCGCCGACGCCGAGGTTGTACACGGCCCAACCGATGAGCGGCATGACGATCGCACCGAGGCTCCCGGACTCACCGGCCCAGAGCCTGGGCGTGGGGGCCTGCCACAGGATGAGTCCGCCCACCAGGGCGATGGCGCCGAAGGCCAGGTAGCCGTGCTTCTTGCCGATGGTGCGCACCACGAAGGGGATGGTCGTGGAGGCCAGCACCACGCATAGGCTCCCGGTCAGGCTCAGGTAGATGAAGTAGTTGGCGTTGCCGAGCACGTCACGCGCGTAGTACACGCCGAGCGCCTGTCCGAGGAACATGGCGGTGAGGAAGAGCAGCGAGGACCCACAGAGCAGGAGGAGCGGCCCGTTCTTCGCTGCCACCCTGATGCTCTCTCGCAGCCGCACCGACGGCGACGTCCGCTGCACCTGCTCCTTGGCCGTGCGGAAGAGCAGCGCGTACAGGGCCAACCCGAACACGCCGAAGGCCAGCGTGGTCGTCGTCAGCGCATGCTGCAGACCCGGCGCATTGCCCTTGTTCGACTGCACCTGCGGAGACACCACGACGGCGATGAGCAGCATGGTCGCGGTGCTGCCGCCGACACGGAAGGCGGCGAGCTTCGCGCGCTCCGCGGACACCTGCGTCATCGCGGCGGCCAGTGACCCGTAGGGGATGTTCACGAGTGAGTAGAGCAGGCCCATCAGCGCGTAGGAGCCGTAGGCCCACAGCATCTTCTGCCCCATGCTCAGGCTGGACGGCACGGAGAAGCAGACGATGGACGACACCAACAGCGGCGCGGATCCGAACAGGAAGAAGGGGCGGAACTTGCCCCAGCGCGTCATCGTCTTGTCCACCAGTTGTCCCGCGAACAGGTCTGCCAGTGCGTCCCAGAACCGCACCACGAAGATGAGCGTGGCGATGGCCGCTGCCTCGGCGCCGATCACATCCGTGTAGTAGAGGATGAGGAAGCTGGTGACCATGGAGAAGGACAGATTGTTGGCGGCATCCCCCGCCGCGTAGCCCAGGTACTGACTCCTGCCGAGCCTCTGCATCATGCACTCCCTCGTGCGAGCACCGGGTTCCGCGCCCGGCCGCGCAGACAAGTATCGGAGCCGATGACCGCAGCGCGAAGTCGTTTCCCTCGCTTGCCAACGGCCGCCACACCGGCCCGGACGGTCCACGTCCATCGGAGACCGCCGTCCATCGGGCCGATGGTCGCGGAGCCCGGGTGCGAGCGCGTCACCGGTTCCGCACGCAGTCCCGCACTGGGAGAATCGGGCAACCGGAGGAACCCCATGGCACTGTCCGCTCAGGCACCGTCGAGCGTCTTCATGATCCGACCCCACGCCTTCCTGCCCAATCCGCAGACGGCTGCCGACAACGGCTTCCAACGCGGCACGGCGATCGAGGTGGATGCCGACCGCGCACTGTCGGAAGCGGACGGGCTCATCGCGCTGCTGCGCGCCAACGGCGTCCGCGTGCACACCTTCGACGACCTGGGTACCGACACACCCGACTCGGTCTTCCCCAACAACTGGTGCTCCACGCATGCGGGCGGCCATGTGGTCATCTATCCGATGTTCGCCGAGAACCGTCGGCGTGAACGCCGGTGGGACGTGGTGGAGATGCTGAAGCGCGCCTACCGCGTGCAGGACGTCATCGACTACTCGGGCCTCGAGCCCGACGGCGTGTTCCTCGAAGGCACGGGTGCCATGGTCCTGGATCATCTGCAGCGCATCGCCTATGTGTGCCGTTCCAATCGTGCGGACCCGGTCGCTCTGGAGCGATTCGCCACCCAACTGAACTTCGAACCCATCGCCTTCGACGCCACCGATGCGTTCGGCGCGGCGATCTACCACACCAATGTGCTCATGTGCGTCGCCACCGAATTCGCACTCGTCGGCCTCGACTGCATCGCCGACACGGCGCGCCGGGCCGAGGTGCGCGCGCGGCTGGTCGAATCCGGGCGCGACGTCATCGCACTCACGCAGGCGCAGATCGCCGAGTTCTGTGGCAACGCCATGGAACTCACCGGCGCGGATGGCCGCTTGCTCGTGATGTCGACGCGAGCCCGCGCGGCACTGAAGGACGATCAGGTCGAGGTGATCGAGCGCAGTGCGCGCATCCTGACCGCCGACGTGACCACCATCGAGATGGCGGGTGGCTCCGTGCGTTGCATGATCGCCGGCATCCACCTCTCGCCTCGCAGCGACCGCGTCAGCCGCTGAGGGCGGCGGCGCGTCCGCCCGGTGGTGGCGGTCCGCACGGGAGCGAAGTCGACGCGCGCACGGCCCGCGCGCCGTGGCGCTACCTGCCCGTGCCCGTCGCCATCCCGATGAGCGCATCGAATGCACGATCCGGCAGCATCCGGCGCAGCGCGATGAGTGGCTTGGCGCCGAAGCCGATGGCGTACCGCGTCCGCGGCCTCGACGCCGTGACGGCCCGCCCGATGGCATTGGCGACCACCGTGGGTGCCGAGTTCCGTCGCGCACTCGCCGGATCGCTCAACGCCCTGGCCATGGCCTGCGCCTGGGCTGCGTACGCGCGGTGCGCAGAGGCCGTGCGCAGTCCGTCGGCGGCAATGGCTCCCCACTCTGTGGCGATGCCCCCCGGCTCGATGATGACGACGTTGATCCCGAAGGGCTTGACCTCCATGCGCAGACAGTCGCTGATGGCTTCGAGTGCGAACTTCGTGCCGTGGTACCAGCCGCCCATGGGGGTGTGGATCTTCCCGCCCATGGAGGTGATGTTCACGATGGTGCCGGATCGCTGGTTCCGCATGTGCGGCAGGACGAGCTGCGTCAGGCGGGCCGCGCCGAAGACGTTGACCTCGAACTGGCGTCGCGCCTCGTCGAGCGGCACGTCCTCCAGGGCCCCGTACGCGCCGTACCCCGCGTTGTTCACGAGGACGTCGATGCGTCCCGTCTCGGCCATCACCTGTTCCACCGCAGCGACCATCGATGCCTCGTCGGTGACATCGAGGGCGAGCACCCGGATGCCGTCGGAGAGCAGCTCCTGCATGCGCTCCACCCGGCGAGCGGCCGCATAGACGGTGAAGCCGAGTGTGGCCAGGCGGCGGGCGGTGGCCGCTCCGATGCCGGAGGAGCCCCCGGTGACGAGCGCCGTTCTGTCGGTCATCGCAAACTCCCTTGTAAGATGAACTGTGGTTCAGATAGGTATATGATGAACTACGATTCACATTGAATGCAAGCGCGTGCCAAGGAGCGACCGATGTCCAAGCCCCAGCGGGCGGATGCCGTCCGGAACCGTGGGCGGATCCTCGAGGCGGCGCGTCAGCTCATCGCAAGGCATGGCGCCGAGATTGGCATGGACGAGCTGGCGGCCGCCGCCGGCGTGGCGGTCGGGACCCTGTACCGGCACTTCCCCACCAAGTCGCACCTGGTGCGTGCGGTCCTCGACGAATACGCCGAACGCGTTGCCGACGAAGCGGAGTCGGCACTCCAACGCGTGCAGGCAGGCAGCCCGGCCATGGAGGAGCTGCAGCGCTACCTGCGCTGGGTGGTACGCATCTCCAGCACCAATCACGCCGCGAAGGCCATCGCCGAGGGCCTGCTGCAGCCTGCGCTCGACGGGGACCTGGAGGCTCGCGCCGCGCAGGCCATCACGCGGGTCATGGAGTCTGCCGTGCGCCAGGGTGGGTTGCGGAGCGACATCTCCATCGACGACGTGTACCTCATCGTCGGAACCGCGCCCTACGGCCAACCGGAGGCCACCCTCACGCGTTGGCTCGACCTCATGCTGCCGTCACTCCGGGCCACCTCGGCCTGAGGAGCCGCTGCCCGTTCGGGGTGGCCACACCCGACCCCGACCACCCACCGCAGGCGCTGCTGCGACTCGGCGATCACCGCCCATCAGCACCAGTTGACACGCGTTCACGCCTGGTGGGCGTAGCGTGCACACATCGGGGGGTGGGCCATGGGCTGGTATGTGCGCAGGTCGATGAAGATCGCGCCGGGAATACGACTGAACTTCTCCAACCGCGGCATGGGCATGTCGGTGGGCACGCGCGGAGTCCACATCTCCACCTCCGCCACCGGCAGGCGCACCTTCTCGGCCGGTATCCCGGGCACCGGGATCCGCTACCGCGAGACCCTGAGCCACAAGCGCCCGGCGCAGCCGCACCAGCCGCCGAAGCCGCCGAAGCCGCCGGCCCAGCCGATGCCAGCACGCGCCGAGGTCACCAACCTGCCGGCCGGCGTGAAGACGACGAGCGTTTGGCGGGTCCTGTGGTGGGTACTTGTCGTCCTGTTCCTCCTCGGCGGCCTCGGCAACACCATCTCGCCGGCTCCCGGCCAGTCGTGGTGGGTCGGGCCGCTCGAGATGGCGGGCGCTGCCTATGTCGGCAAATGGCTGCACGGCACGCGTCACGCCCACCGCATCCCTCGCGAGGCCGCGTCCCGACCCTAGGCCGCCGTCACAGGCTGCCTGCGGTCGTCAGGCGAGACCGGTGAAGAAGGCACTCGCGCGCGTCGTCAGGGTGACGAGGAAGCGCGCGGAGGAGACGGCGTCATCGGGGATGACGAGTCCGTGGTCGCCACCTTCGAGTTCCAGGACCTCATGACCGGTGGCATGCGCGAACTGCGAGTCCCACGTGGGGTCGGCGGTGCCGCCCACCAGCAGGGCCGGTGCGTCGCCACGCGATGCGGCTCGGCGGATGGTGGCCTGCTGCAGGAGCGGGGTCAGCCACACGGCGGGCAGTCCGCGCTCCGCCACGGCAGGCAGCAGCGCGGAACCGAGCGACTTGCCGATGACGACTGACCCCTGGCGGGGAAGCCGCTGCACGGCGTCGAATCCCGGCTGGAGGACCTCGTCCTCCGACTTGGCGTCGAACTTCCAGTCCACGACTTCGACAACCCAGCCCAACTCACGGGCGGCCGCGGCCACGTAGTGGAGCGCCGGATGATGCACCGTGTACGCGCGACCCGGGAGCACGAGTGCCACCCGGGGAGTGTCATCGGATGGGGCAGCCATGTCTGCAGTCTGGCACGCCGTACGCCTGCCCAGGTGACCGCAGCCGGCCGCGCCCGCGCCTCTTCTGCGACGAGACCGTGGATGCCATGATCCGGCCATGAGCGAGGTCTCGAAGTTCTACAGCGGCCCTGGCGGGCTTGTGGCGGCCATCAGTGCCGCCTTCGACGCGGCGGGCTTGGACCGCGCGAACCTGCGACCGGCCGACCTGGCCCCGGTCGACGAGTTCCACATCCGTGGGCGCGCAGCCTCGATGGAGATCATCGACGCGCTCGCGCTCAGCGACCACGCCGACGTCCTTGACCTGGGCAGCGGATTGGGCGGCCCGGCGCGGACCATCGCCGAGGTGACGGGATGCCGCGTCACCGGCATCGATCTCACGGCAGAGTTCTGCGAGGTGGCCACGGCGCTCTCGGAGTGGACTGGCCTGTCGAAGCTCACGCGCTTCCAGGTCGGCGACGCGACCGCCACCGGTCTCCCCGACCAGTCGGCGGACGCAGTGCTCACCGTCCACGTGGCGATGAACATCGCCGACAAGCCCGCCCTCTACGCCGAGGCCTTCCGGGTGCTCCGACCGGGCGGCAGATTCGTCATCTACGACGTGCTCCAGGGTGAGGGCGGCGACGTCCGCTACCCGGTGCCCTGGGCGCAGGACGCCTCAACCAGCTTCCTCGCCACTCCGGAGGAGACGCGCGACCTGCTCCCGGCCGCTGGTTTCCAGCTCATCGCCGAAGTCGACTCCTCCGAGCAGAGCCTCGTCTGGTTCCAGCAGATGCGGGCCAGGATCGCGCAGGACGGACCGCCGCCAGTCACCTTCGCGGCCTTCCTCGGCAGCTCGTTCGCGGAGATGGCGGCCAACCAGGTTGCCAATCTGGCCGAGCGTCGGATCCGCACCGTCATGTTCACCTGCGTGCGACCGACCTGAGCGCGCCTCCGCCACCCGTGCGGGGGTGAGGTTCGGGGCGGAAGACAGATGTCCCCGCGTCCGAGGACACGGGGACATCCGGAGGTGACGCAGATCAGCTGCAGCCGCTGGTGGCTCCGCAGCCCTCGCAGGCGTAGCAGGCACCGGCCGGGCGCATCTTGATCCCGCAGGTGAGGCACAGTGGCGCATCGTGCGTCTTGCCCATGAGGTGCTCCATGAGCTCGGCCGATGAGTGGGCCTGCGACGGCTCCACCGACACCGCAGCCGCGACGGCCGAGGTGATCGGTGCCGATTGCGACAGCGTCTCCACCACGGCATCGACGACATCATGCGAACTCGGGGGCGTGGTGTCGTAGCCGGCGACCTGGGCGGCCCGCTCCTTGGCAGTGAAGATGCCGAAGGCGGCGCGCTTGTCGTAGTCCAGGTAGTCCAAGGCCAGGCGACGGAAGATGTAGTCCATCACCGACTGGGCCATGCGGATGTCAGCGTCATCCGTGAGACCGGCAGGCTCGAAGCGCATGTTCGTGAACTTCGAGACGAAGGCGTCGAGCGGGACCCCGTACTGCAGCGCTATCGAGATGGCGATGGAGAAGGCGTCCATGACACCGGCCAGCGTCGAACCCTGCTTGCCCAGCTTGAGGAAGACCTCACCGAGTGTGCCGTCGTCGTAGGAGCCGGCGGTCATGTAGCCCTCGGCGCCACCGACGGAGAAGGACACGGTCTGCGAGGCGCGACGCTTCGGCATGCGGTTGCGGACGGGGCGGTACTCGATCTGCGTGGTCACCGTGGGAGCGGCGGCTTCAGCGGCCTTGCCCTTGCCGTCGGAGAGCGGCTGGCCCACCTTGCAGTTGTCGCGGTAGATCGCGAGCGCCTTGACGCCCAACTTCCAGGACTGGAAGTAGATCTCCTCGACCTCCTCGACCGAGGCCGTCTCCGGCATGTTCACGGTCTTGGAGATGGCACCGGAGAGGAAGGGCTGGACCGCCGCCATCATGCGCACATGGCCCATCGGGGTGATGGCTCGGGCGCCCATGGCGGTGTCGAAGATCGGGTAGTGCTCGGTCTTCAGGCCAGGCGCATCGATGACGTGGCCGTGCT